>DPVV01000301.1:4059-5989 GCA_003526525.1 Lachnoclostridium phytofermentans
CTTTCTCAATATGAAGGTATTCCAACCGCTTTAATTTGGGTATTAATTGTAGTTCTTGTGTATGGCTATATTTCATCCAAAACAACCGTGGGTCGTCACTTTTACGCCGTTGGTGGTAATGAAAAGGCAACAAGGCTTTCTGGCATTAATACAAATCGTGTCTATTTTCTCGCCTATTTAAATATGGGATTCTTATCAGCGATTGCTGGTATGTTAACGATTGCAAGATTGACTTCAGCACAACCAACCTATGGAGCGAACTATGAGATGGATGCTATAGGTGCCTGCTTTATTGGAGGGGCAAGTGCTTATGGTGGTATTGGTACGATTCCTGGGGTAATTGTCGGAGCGGTCTTAATGGGTGTGATAAATCTTGGCATGAGTATTATGAGTGTAGATGCAAACTATCAAAAGGTTGTAAAAGGCTTAGTGCTTCTTGCTGCAGTAATTTTCGATGTGGTTTCAAAGCGCGGAGAGAGAAAGGCATAATTTATAGTTTGGAGATATAACTTATTAAAGCTATACTTAATCCGGTATGAAACAAAAAAATATGGAATTAATAATGAAATTCCAATAATTAGGACAGTGTAAGGATTGACTATAGAGCTAACTTATGCTATTGTTTTTAACGGTAGTAACACCGTTGTAGAGGCGTTACGATTCGCTCTGCGAAATTAGAATAGAAGAAAATGAGGGAGAAGATAGAACTTCCTCATTTTTACGTTAGGAATAGGCTTAGCCTGAGGATGAGAGGAGTAACAATGAGTTCAAATAGTAATATACCCCAGATGAAGGAGAATTTAACAAAACTGGTAAATGGAAAAAATGAGGTAACACTCTCAGAGTGCCTTTCTTATAGTACCCGTGATGATTTAGTACAGATGGCAACAGAGAATGGCTATGCATTGAAAAAAAGCTTACGCAAACAAGAGATGATCGATGTTTTAGTAAGTGAAATTACCAAAGCGTTTACCGCTATGCTAGATGGTATGATTATGGCTCAATTCGAATCAATCATTTTTGCATTACGGTCCCACCAGACTATGATTATGCCTCCGGATAATCTATACTATTTAACAAATCGCGGTTTTGTTTATTGGATGGCAGCAGGTAGTAAAAGTGAGGAAGCGCCAACCTTATTATTTCCAAGTGAGTTAATACAATTAGCTCTTGCCTTCTTTACAGAGGAGGGGATGTTGGAGGTAACTGAGCGTGAAACAATTCATGTAATGCTTCAAGCGATGTGTAATCTATATGGAACATTTCCTGTTAAGCTGGTGCATGAGCTTTATCAAAAGTATAATGAAAGTACCAAAATGAATGAAAACGTATTAGTAGAGATTCTTAAACCTTCGTTAGATCGTTTTCAAGAGTTTTATCTGATTGGTGACCATATAGTGCCTGATTTCTTGATGGAGGAAGAGGCATATCAAACGATATTAGGTCAGTCAGAAGGTATGGAGTATTACATACCAACATTTGAGGAACTGCTTTATTATGCTAGTCATGAAGTGGATGAAGAATGTGAACTATACAAAGAAGTTTATTCTTTCTTCCAAACAAAGATTAAGGATAACAATACACTTGATAAGCTTATGAAAGGCTTGGGATGTCTTTGTGTACAAGATGCTACGCCTAGCTATATGATGAGCGAGGTAAATAATACGGGTGTTATTTTTGAAGATATTGAGGAAGCGAATCAATTGCTATGCTTATTGA
Source organism: Lachnoclostridium phytofermentans (assembly GCA_003526525.1). Taxonomy (GTDB): domain Bacteria; phylum Bacillota; class Clostridia; order Lachnospirales; family Lachnospiraceae; genus Lachnoclostridium. The sequence goes on from DPVV01000301.1 coordinate 5,779, forward strand.
CTGATTTATCAAATCATACAATTAAGTGGGTGTATAAAGGGAATACACCAGTTGCAATTGGAAAATTAAATGCCTATCCAAACCCTCTTGCCCAGAAGAATGTACCAATCATTAAGGATGAACCTAAAGTATATCCAAACGATCCATGCCCTTGTGGAAGTGGGAAAAAATATAAGAAATGCTGTGCGAGATAAAATTAAGAGCCTAAAAT
>DPVV01000589.1 GCA_003526525.1 Lachnoclostridium phytofermentans
TGGATTCCCCTACGTTGCAGGCGTTGATATCTTTCCATTAGACTATCTGATGGAAAATGATGAGAATGAGGAAGAACGCAGAGTGCAGGCCTATACTTTATGGAATTTGGCAGAAGATATCAAAAAAGAAAAGGTTAAATTATCCGATGACGAACTGGCTGCGTGCGTGCATGAGATTGCAGGAATAACACTAGATAGTAGACTTCCACAGGTAGCACGACTTCTGCGCGTGATAGAGAAAGTTTTTAAAAAATACGATGGAGAGAAATCTGATAAAGTTGCTCTGATGCCTTACTATATCAAGAATAAAGGTCATATTTATCCTACTGAATATTTTAGAGAAAGTGTCAGATTGCCTTTTGAGCAGATGCTGATTAATGTTCCGGCAGCTTATTCGGATGTACTTACAATCGAATATGGAAACTGGTTTGAGGTATCTAAAAAGGGTGGAGTTCATGACTATCCATTCTACAGTGAACAGGAGAAAATCCTTCTTGCAAATAAAGGTACTGTACCATACCATTATGTGTTTAGCGGAATTGATAAGAGCATAGAAGAAGATAGGAAAAAACATGCTATTTTAACTGATGAAAAGGCAAAGCTTCTCAGTTCTTTGGATGACAAGCATCAACAAGTCATTACTTTTATTGATAAGAAAAATATTCCGATGGCAATGAACCTTTTGGTACAGTGTCAAGATGTTGCAATAACCGTGGGCACAGCTATAGATGAAGAGCAGGGGGAGGGTCACCCTACAGTTAATCTTCTAGAGAATTACTGTGAGATGGTGTATGAGTTACATGAAAAACTGGTTGCTTCAGAACGAGTCAATACATATCAGGAAAGAAAGAAACTTTCAAAGCTTTTGATGGCAATACAGGACAGTTATCGTAATGATATAAAGCGAAATGGAAAGATTATTTTTATGCCGGTCAAGGCCAGCGACTGGTCAGGTATGGAAAGGCTATACAATGAGTTTGTTACGAACAGTGAAAATGATGTATATGTAATGCCGGTTCCATATGCTAAAAGAGATGATAATGGGATTCCGTTGACGGAAGCAGAAGCAGAGACTGGATTTCCGGAGAATCTTCCTTTGATTAAATATAGCCAATTTGATTTCAATAAAGAGCATCCGGATATGCTTGTTATTCAGAATCCATTTGATGAGTATGAGAGTGGAATGACAGTTCATCCGTTCTTTTATGCTAAGAATTTAATAAAATATACAAATAGGCTGGTGTATTGCCATAGTTTCTTGATTGATGATATAGAAGACGGTGATGAAAAATCTCTTGCAACAGCAAAGCAATATATTGTTTCTCCAGGAGTATTGTATTCTGATGAGATATATGTTCCGAGTGATAATATAAGAAGTGTCTATCTGAAAGTACTATGTTCGATGACAGGAGAAAGCAGTGAGCAGGAATGGGAACAAAAAATCAAAGTACTAAAGAGTGAAGCTTCTGAAGACAGGGATACTTTAGGAGAGATTTCCAATAAGAAAAAAATATTATTTTATACAGGCTTATCAGATTATTATGTATATAAGGATGTTGCGATAGAATGGGTGAGAAATTCACTGAAGAAATTTGAAGCTCAAAAGGATAGATTGGACGTTATCTGGGTTCAGGAGGATGAACTGGGTGATAATCTTGCAGTGGTTTGCCCATCTGTATATGAGCAATATATAGATCTTAGGGAAAGATTTGTTGCAAATAACAATGGTAGTATTTCTTCAATCAGAGACATTAAGAAACTAATCTCGTCTACAGATGCTTACTATGGATCTGCTGGATATGTTATGAATCTATGTACCAGGGAAAAGATACCAGTTATGATGAGAAATTTGTAAGCATTTCAAGCACTTATTTTAACATGATTTCATAGTATTATAGGTAGTTATAATAAATAATAAATCACTAATTAGGATAATAAACTGACGAATTATAGTAATTGAGATAGTGGAATATACACTTATCTCAAGAAAAAGTAACTCTTCGGATTAATTATCCTAATTTTATCTAAATTATTTACTTTATTTGCCGATAACCATTATAGAGATACATGCAAACAAAGACATTTCGCCACAAAGTCTATATAAGATATGGTATATAGGTGGCGGATAAGAAGGAGAGTTGATATGAAATTTGATACTAAAACACATAGGCAATGGAATAATTATTCCAATTTTGTAAAGTTTCTAGGTTGTTTTCTATTATTGTTCGCATTTAGTGTGAGCTTGATTGGCTTCGGTAAGTTGACTGCCTATGGTCAAGCAGGGAGAAGTGTTACATATAGTGATATCACCATCGATCATGCAAAAGGTGAGATAAGAATTATAGTCCAGCCCGGTGATACAATTCTTTATAGTGATGCTAAAAAATTAGATTGGATGGAAGCAACCACAATGACTAATGGTACTAATTCCGTCGCAGTCATTGATATATCCTGGATTAACCGTTCCAAAGAATTTATTCTAGCAATCAAGAATAAAAGTGAGACTTCGAATGATGCAATGGTGCAAATCAATTTGCGTCCTAGAGAAGAAGGTCTTAAAGCAGGGTTAAGCGGGACATCTACCCTAATTGATAAAGTTGTAAATAAACCATTGGAACTCACATATCCAACCACTTATGCAATTAGTTCGGTATGTAAAGAATATGGTTATGTATACTTTTATACGGGCAGTGGTAGCACTGCAAGATATTACGAAGAATATGATAACATTGAGTGGAAAAATGGTTCTGATGGAGTATGGAGAGATTTTAAAGAATTAAATCCTGCAATCTATGCCAACAAAGGTACTTCTCTTTATTTCCGTGTTAAGTCTGCAGGGGAAGAAAAATTGACAACCACTGTTGATAAGCAAGGAGTTTATGTAACGAAAGGTACTCCTGCTGGGAAAGAAGTTCGTTTTAGTTATGCAAAGCTTGCCAATGCTCCAAGGGTAGCGTTAAATGGCAGTGATCTAACAGTTGCATTACGTGCTGGTTATGAATATCGTATTCTTCCAGATGGTGATTGGGTTAATGTTGTGGATGCACATGCAAACTCATTAGGAAAAATAGATCCAGTATCTCTATATTCACTATATAAGAAATATGATAGAAATGATAGTTCAAAAAATAGTAAATTTACATTCCAATATCAAGAGTTTGATATGCAAATAAGAATTGCAGCTACATCAAAGAAGCCATCTTCAAAAGCATTTAATTTAAAGGTAGTATCACCAAAAGCTACAGATACGGCAGGAATCGAAATCTCTTATACACTACCATATAGTAAAAAAGATGGAATTTCGTTTACTAATGTGAATCCAGACAATTATCAAGTGGCACTAATTAGTGGTAAGTACTGTGGTGGTGTAAGTACCTTTGATGCATCTAAGGTGGATTATAAAAAAGTTAAATGGTACAATGCAAAATCCGGAACGAAAGAAAAACCATCCACAGTGAAGATTCCTGGGTCTGTATATACTGGAAAAAATGTAATAGAAGAACCAATTCTTATTTACCGTATAGCACCAGTCAATGAATCAAAAACTCAAAAGCAAGTAATTGCTTCTAAAGCTATAGCAGTAAATTTACCTACAGAGGTAGTTCAAACAGCAACAGATTCCGTTCAATCTAAGGTTGAGCTTGTGCAAGGAACCGCTGCGGAAGGTAAAATTGAAGTTACAACTACGAATGTTTCAGTAGGAGCAACTCCAAAGATTTCAGCTCCTAAAAAACCAACAGGCATTACAATTACTGCGGATAAAGTAAAAACAGAGGGAAAATTTACTATCTCAGTAAAAATTGCGAGTACTGCTCAGGTAGTTGATTCCTATAAATTTAATGTAACAATTGAAGGAATAACGAAGGAATACACAGTTACTATTAAGGCAAAACCAGCAACACCATCACCTACAGTGACACCAACACCTACTCCGTAGAAAGCTTATCATATAGGAAATCCTAGCTTCGTAGGTAAACTTCACTTTGTAGGTAAACTTTACTTTGTAGGTAAACTTCACTTTGTAAGTAAACTTTTACTTTATAGGTAACTCCTTATTTCGTAAAAATGGAGACTCAGTAGTTATAATTGCTAAACCCATTAATTTATTTAATAAATAGAAACATAGGTAATCCGCCCATATTCTGATATAATTAGTATAGAGAACAATACT
>DPVV01000106.1 GCA_003526525.1 Lachnoclostridium phytofermentans
AACTATCTGTGGTGCCAAAAGACGATTTCTCGCTTTTATTGCATTATCTTTCGCTTTTATTGCATTATCTATCTCTTTCATTATTATCCTCCATTCCGATATTAGATTATCATTAAAACTTCTTGTATATTCATACTAAGCATAGTATGATTGAAACAAAAAGTATGTTGCACATGCAACGAGGATAATTTTATGAACGACTTAGATTCTTTATCCCAATCCCGTTTATTTTCAGGGATTGCTCCGAATGATATTCAAAAAATGCTTAACTGTTTGTCTGCCACACAAAAAGAATATGCAAAGGACGAAATGATTGTCCGAGAGGGTGATTTAGTTAATGATATTGGTATCATATTGCACGGTATCGCCCAAAGCACCAAATTGAGTATCTCAGGGAAACAAATTATTGTATCGCTTCATTCTCCGGGGGGATATACCGCCGTTTTAACAGCAGCTAGTCGCGGACGAAAGTGCCCTATGTCAGTAAGGGCATTAGAGCCGCTTACAGTTCTCTTTATTCCTGTCAAAAACATATTGAGCCGCTGTGCAAAACTTTGTACGGTACACGAACAATTACTCGGCAATCTTTTTGATAGTATTGCAGAACGAGCATTAGAATTACATGATCGTAATGATTGTCTGATTATGCCCACTATCCGCGACAAGGTATTGACTTATTTAATAAGAGTTAGCCGCGAAGTTGGAGAGCAAACTTTTTCAATTCCTTTTGATAGAGAGGCTCTAGCCGAGTATTTGAATGTAGACCGTAGTGCCCTATCCAGAGAGCTTGCATGGATGAAACGCGATGGTTTAATTGACTTCTATAAAAACGAATTCAAGCTACTTCGCATAAAAATACCTGTAATGTAGATAGTAATTTCATTAATTAAAAATAACTCCATAGGGTAACCACTACTTTGGTCTACCTATGGAGTATATAAATTACCTTCTTATTATCTATTACGAATTTGATTCAGTGAATTCAATACAGCATCTCGCAATTTTGAATTTTCTGACGGAACTTTCTCTAATAATAAGTGCAGTGTTGATGTAACATGATCAGTTCCGACTTTTCCAAGTGCTGAAAGTGCTGCAATCTGCACTTCTTCCTCATTACCTTCTAAGATCGCTAATAATAGATTAACCGATTCATCGGATTTGGAATCTCCACATGCCTTTGCCAAACAAATTCTTGTATTAGCATCAGAATATAGATATTTTCCCCTTAGTTTCTCCCATTGTTTTTTCCGAACCAAATGTTGCATTTTTTCTTCAGTGCTTCCACCAATACCAAACATACTTAAGCCCTCTTTCCTTTGTACTTTCATAATATTTGATTATCAAATAAGTTACACTTATTTAGTAGCCACCTTAAAGTATAGCACTTATAAAATAAAAAGCAAATATTAGGAGATGACCTGCTTTTTCCAAACGCCCATTTTGTAGATAATCCACAAGATTACTGCTGAGATTCCATTGCTAACTACTACGGCATACCAGATACTTTGTACACCCATATGAAGTAACCGTTCGCATACGAATAACGTTGCTAGTCGGAATACCCATAGCCTAGTTGCATCAATTGTCATGTTAATCATTGTATGCCCGGAGCCTTGATGCAAGCCATTCGTTGTTGTATAAATTCCGTTTGTAAAGCACCAAAATGCCATTAATTGAAGGAACTGTGTACCTAAGCGAATTACCTCTGGATCATCACTAAAGATACGCACAATCGGCTCTGAGACAGCATCTCTCGATAAAATTAGTCCACCAACAAATAAGAAAATAACTGCAATTCTTCTTGCTAATAAATAAGCTTTTTGAGCTCTAGCCTGATCCCTTGCACCAACACATTGGCCAACAATGGTTGCAACCGCAGAACCCATAGCATTCGCAGGCATCGTAATTAGTCCATTAACACGGTTACCAATACCATAAGCACTAACCGCGGTGGAGCCATATTTAATTACACTGGAAGTCATCAATAAAAATCCTAATTGCATGGTACTTCCACCAATCGCAGTTGGTAACCCTATTTTTGCTATTGATTTTAATTTGTCTTTCTGAAGCTTTAAGCTTTCTTTCGTTATATAAAGAGATTTCTTATTATCACATAGGCTATATAATGCAATTAACGCACATGGAACCTTCGCTAATAAAGTAGCTAATGCTGCACCCGCGACACCCCAGCCAAATACTAACATAAAAAGAGGGTCTAATATCATATTTAAAGTAATACCTAGCAGATTTAAAAACATTGGTCTTACAGTGTCACCCTGCGATTGATTTACCGCAGTAAAGATATTTATGGTAAATAAAAATGGCATATCCAATATGACAATTCGTAAATATGTAACTGCCATGTTATAAAATGACTGACCACCCGCCAGCCATCCAACCAACGCTGGAGTTAATAAAAAGCATATAGCTGAACACACAACCGAAAATATCATACAAGAAGCAAACAACTGTCCCACCATTGATTTTGCATTCTTTTCATCTTTGGCACCTAGGTACTGCGATATTAATATAGCACCAGCTACCGTAATACCAGTACCAAAATTAACAATGATATTCTGAATCGGAGTTACTACCGTTATTGCTGACTGTGGGTCTGTACCAATTTTACCAAGCCAATAGGAATCTGTAAGATTATACATTGTTTGAATAAAATTGTTCACCACAATTGGTATGGCTAGCATTAATATTGCTTTCCATAAGGTTCCCTTAAGTAAATAGTCTTTGTTTTCTTTCATTCGCATAGCTACACATCTCTCTCATCACTTTTTGTACTTTCCTTACGTATTCTTCTTATAAGTTATTGTAATCACTTACAGCGATTAAAGCAATGGTAAAAGTCTTATACGCTATATTTCCATAAAAAATCTAAGAAGTACTAGCAAAAAATCTGTACTTTTTGTAATCGCTTACATTCCATTTTAGGTTCAAAACTAGCCTATGATTACTTTAATATCATACACTTCAAAGTCATATCATCCGTAAAAAATTATTTTTTTTATTTTATGAGTAGGGATTTATTGCGTGAATATTAAAGCTATACGTGAACACTCCCACCACTTAAATCAACAAAGTTAATTTTGAAGTGGGGGCTTCTTTAAAGCAGTTGTATTAAAGTTTCCACTTAGCACGTATAATAATGTTAGGTATACGATAAAAAATTCGCTACCTCAAAACATTTTATTTTATAATAAAAAAGGATAACGCATCGTTTGTATACACGTTATCCTTCTTTTCTAATCAATTGGCGATCCAATTCACATGTCATGAATTATTACTTATTTTCTGTCTCTGGAACTTCTAAAAACTGTTCAATACATCTCCAGATATCATCTCTTCCTTCTTTGGATAAAGAGGAAAAAGGTATGATCTTTGTATTTGCTCCTGCGCACAAACCAGTACGTACCATTTTAATATGTTTATCTCTCTGGCTACGATTAATTTTATCAAGCTTTGTTGCTATAATCACTGGTTCAAATCCATTATGAACAATCCATTCATACATATCTTTATCGTTTGCAGAAGGCTCATGACGAATATCGATCAGTAGGAATATTACTTTTAACTGTGTGGAAGTTCGTAAATATTTCTCAATCATTTTTCCCCATTTTGCTTTTAGCTCTGTAGATACTTTTGCATATCCATATCCCGGGAGATCTACAAAATATAATTTTTCATTGATATGATAAAAATTAATAGTTTGTGTCTTTCCTGGCTGGGAAGAAGTTCTAGCAAACGACTTTCTATTCATTAACCCGTTAATTAATGAGGATTTTCCTACATTCGATTTTCCAGCAAAAGCAAATTCTGGTTGAGTATTCACTGGTAACACACTGGTTACTCCACATACCGTTTCCAAATCCACTTGGTTTACATTCATAATTTTCTCCTCATTTCTCGGCTCCTGTGTTGTAATCGTTCCATCACGACAGAGTTACACCAGAGCATGTTTTAAGACCTCATCCATGGAAGCAACACATATCACTTCCATACCCTCGGTTATTTCTTGCTCTAACTCCTCCAAATCCGGTCGATTCTTTTCAGGAATTAAAACTTTCTTAATCCCGGCATTTTTTGCTGCCAGTAGCTTTTCTTTTAGGCCACCGATTGGTAATACACGACCACGAAGTGTTATTTCTCCAGTCATTGCAACCTTTGCGTGTATCTTCTTGCCTGTAATAGTAGATAACATCGCTGTAGCCATTGTAATTCCTGCACTAGGACCATCTTTTGGTGTAGCTCCTTCTGGAATATGAATATGAATATCATTATTTTGAAAATAATCCTCTGATATCTTATATTCCTTACTAAGAGAACGTATATAACTAATTCCAAGTTGGGCAGACTCTTTCATCACATCACCCATCTGGCCTGTCAGAATCAAAGCACCTTTTCCTGGTAACGAATTTACTTCGATCTGTAAGGTAGTTCCACCTACACTCGTCCAAGCAAGTCCACATACGATTCCGACTTCATCCTTTTGACTTGCAATTTCATTACGATACTTTGGCTTTCCAAGGTAAGTTATGATATTTTTCTCACTTACCTTTATCTTTGATGGCTTCGTAGTTACACTAATCTCCTCTGCCTCAAAAGTAGCCGCTACTTCACTATGGCTTGGATTCTCATTGTTTGACTTTTTCTTAGCAGATTTTTTAAGTTCTTGATACTGCTTAGAATCTTGTTCTAACAATTCTCTAGCACTTTTTCTACATACCTCTGAAATCTTACGTTCTAAACTACGAACTCCTGCTTCCCTGGTATAGTCGCTAATTATCTTCCTAAGTGCCTTCTCTGATATACTGAGCTGACTCTTTTTTAGACCGTTCTTTTCTATTTGTTTGTTAAGTAAATGATTTTTCGCAATATGGAATTTTTCGTTTTCTGTATAAGAACTTACCTCGATAATTTCCATACGATCCAGTAGAGGCTTCGGTATCGTTTGTGTTGTATTTGCGGTTGTAAGAAACATAACTTCCGATAGGTCTACTGGGATTTCCACGTAGTGGTCAACAAAATTACAATTTTGCTCAGAATCAAGCACCTCTAACATAGCAGATGCGGTATCTCCTTTATAATCAGAGCTCATCTTGTCAATCTCATCAAGAAGCATGAGAGGATTTTTCACCTTTGCCTGTTTAAGTCCTGTAATGATACGACCAGGAAGAGCACCTACATAGGTTCTACGATGTCCCCTTATCTCCGCTTCATCCCTTACACCTCCAAGACTAATGCGGACATACTCCTTATGAAGAGCTTTTGCGATAGAACGTGCGATTGAAGTTTTTCCGGTTCCTGGAGGACCCACAAGACAGATAATAGGGCTATCTCCTTTTTGGGTTAATTGACGTACCGCTAAGAAATCTAGCACACGTTCCTTTACCTTTTTTAACCCATAGTGTTCTGTTTCAAGTACCTCTTTCGCGTAGGCTAAATCCATAAAATCTTCGCTTACTTTGTCCCAAGGTAGGTTAAGCAATGTTTCAACATAGCCCCTTGCTACAGCACTCTCCGAGTTACTTCCAGCAACATTTTGAAAACGCTCGATTTCCTTCTTAATCTTTTCTTTTACTTCGTCACTAGCAACCAACGTTTCTAGTTGTTCTAGATACTGCATAATGTCAGAAACAGAACTTGTTTCACCAAGTTCCTCCTTAATGACCTTAAGTTGCTCCCTCATTATGTAGTCTTTCTGATTTTTGTCAACTTTATCCTTAACCTTATTCTGAAGTTCCTTTTTAATCCGCATGACTTCTATTTCATCAGCTAAGATTACACATAGGCGTTCATACTGCTCCATCAAATCGCTTGCAGCTAATAATAGTTGCTTATCCTCTAATGTCATAGGAATATGAATCGAGAGCTGCTCCACCATTTTTTCAATTTCTCTGGAAGCTTCTACTTGACGAATAATATCCTTATTTAACTTATTATTTTCAGTAATATACACCTCGAATAAGTCTCTTAGAGCGCGAACCATTGCTTCTTCTTCTGCCTCTGTTATATTAAGAAGCTCCGCTTCCTTGGATGTTAACTGGGCTCTTAGATATGGCTGCTCTGATACTAAAGTATCTAAGGTTGCTCGTTCTAATCCAGTAACTAAAACTCGTATTACATTTCCAGGAAGTTTTATCATCTGTTTAATTTCTGCTATCGTTCCAACTCGGTACAAATCTTCTAACGTCGGATTTTCGGTCTCTGCATCTATCTGAGAAACTAATAGTACCTGCTGATTTGAAAGCATTGCTGTCTCAATTGCTTCGATACTTACTTTTCTATTAACATCAAAATGAATCAACATCCCGGGCATGACTGCCATATTTCTTAGAGCCACAACGGGCAGTTGTCTCGTACATTCACTCATTAATACCTCCAAAACTCACGTATACTTGGCCCCCATCTGCGCGCCGTAGCGAAAACTAAGGGGGTACACTTACTGTTAACAAAAGTCTGCCAGCTATCTGATTAGAGTTCGCCGACAGACTTCTTCATGTTAGCTATGAAGCTTCATAACTAAGCTATTTCATTACTACTTTTCTTTGGTACCTTCTTTTGAGCAATCTTACGCTGCTGTCCATTTTCGGCAGTAACCAAACGTGGCTCTTCCTTACCTTCAGCAGACTCCTTTGTAATAATACATTTAAGAACACTGGTATCCGTTGGCACCTTGAACATAGAATCCATCATCACAGATTCCATAATTGCACGTAGCCCTCTCGCACCTGTTTTACGCTCAAAGGAACGCTTTGCAATTTCTTTCAGCGCATCCTCTTCAAAAACAAGTTCGACACCATCTAACTCAAACAATTTTCGGTATTGCTTCGTGATAGCATTCTTTGGTTCTGTAAGGATTCGTACTAAAGCTTGCTCATCTAATAAATCAAGGGCTGTATTCACTGGTACACGACCCACAAACTCTGGAATCATACCGAATTTTATTAAATCTTGAGGTAACACCTGGCGGAATAAATCACCGATGTTTTCCTTTTGACCATGCGCAATTTCAGCGTTAAATCCAATGGACTTCTGCCCAATTCTCGCTTCCACGATTTTCTCTAAACCATCAAATGCACCGCCACAGATAAACAATATATTTGTGGTATCAATCTGAATAAATTCCTGATGAGGGTGCTTTCTTCCACCTTGTGGTGGAACAGATGCTACAGAGCCTTCCAAAATCTTTAAAAGTGCTTGCTGAACTCCTTCGCCTGATACATCTCTTGTAATCGAGGTATTCTCTGACTTACGAGTGATCTTATCGATCTCATCGATATAGATAATACCGTACTGTGCTCGTTCAATATCGTAATCTGCCGCCTGAATAATCTTAAGCAGAATATTTTCCACATCTTCACCAACATAACCAGCCTCTGTCAATGCAGTAGCATCTGCAATGGCGAAAGGTACGTTAAGAATTTTTGCTAAAGTTTGTGCAACATAGGTTTTACCGGAACCGGTCGGTCCAATCATCAGAATATTACTTTTCTGCAGTTCAACGTCTAAATCTTTTTCTGATAAAACACGTTTATAATGATTATAAACGGATACAGAAAGAACCTTTTTTGCTTCTTCCTGTCCAATGACATATTGATCTAAAAATTCTTTAATTTCCTTTGGTTTTAAGAGGTTTATACCGGATGCAGACTCTACCACATCATCATCGAATTCTTCCTCCACAATCTCATAGCAGAGTTCAATACATTCATCGCAGATATAGACATCCCCTGGTCCTGCTAGAAGCTTACGAACTTGTTCCTGAGACTTTCCGCAGAATGAGCATCTAACCTGTTTTCTATCTTCTGTTCTATTTGCCAATCTGTTCACCTCTTTTCAACATGCTATACAAACGCACTAGGTTTTACTTGAATCAATTTACATTTATCTGCTTGCAATTACGCTATCAATAATACCATAGTTCTTTGCTTCTTCTGCAGACATATAATAATCTCTTTCCGTATCCACTTCAACTACCTCAAGTGGCTTTCCAGTATTTTGAGATAAGATTGTATTTAATTTTTTCTTAATCTTTAAGATGTTCTCTGCAACAATCTGAATATCAGTAGCCTGACCCTTAGCACCGCCGGATGGCTGATGAATCATAACTTCTGCGTTAGGAAGTGCAAATCTCTTACCCTTAGCACCACCCGCTAATAAGAAGGCACCCATACTAGCAGCCATACCGATACAAATAGTAGATACATCACACTTAATGTAATTCATGGTATCGTAAATAGCCATACCTGCTGTCACGGAACCACCTGGGCTATTAATATACAAACTGATATCCTTACCAGGATCCTCTGCCTCTAAGAACAATAACTGAGCCACAATAACGCTTGCGCTAACGTCAGTAACTTCTTCTCCAAGGAAAATAATTCTTTCTTTTAACAGTCTTGAATAAATATCATAGGAGCGTTCTCCCCTGCTTGTCTGCTCGATTACATAAGGTACTAAACTCATATCCGTCACCTTTCCTTTCATGAACAACAGGCTGTTGCTTCAGCAACATGACTTAGCAACATGCTTTCAGCAACAGCCCATATGAATTGCAAAGAGTCGAATC
>DPVV01000104.1:0-975 GCA_003526525.1 Lachnoclostridium phytofermentans
GTGAAAATAAAAAGCAATTTTCACACAGAAGTTTGCGTAATCCTCGGCCCAAACAACCGAGTGAAAGAACAAAGTACTTTCAAACACGAATTAGCAACAGAATGGAGATAAGTATGAATAGCAAAACAGATCTCTTATTAGTACAAGATCTTAGCATCAGTTTTGGTGAAAAGAAGAAAAAAGAAGTAGTCCATAACATCTCTTTCTCCATTAAACAAGGAGAAATTCTAGGCGTTGTGGGGGAATCCGGTTCTGGTAAAAGTGTAACAGCTCACTCAATCCTTCGGTTATTAGCACAAGGAGGGGAAATTTCAAGTGGTTCTGTTTTGTTTAACGGGATGGACTTGACCAAATTGCCTGAAGAAGAGATGGTTAAGATTCGAGGGGATGAGATATCAATGGTATTTCAAGAACCGATGACTTCGTTAAATCCGGTATTAACGGTTGGTGTACAGATTGAGGAGATGCTGCTTCTTCACACAAAGAAGACTAAGGAGGAGCGAAAAGCTTCTGTCTATGAAATGATGAGTGAAGTAGGCTTAGAAAATCCAGAACATCTTTATTCGAAATATCCTCATCAACTGTCTGGTGGTATGAGACAGCGTATTATGATAGCGATGGCAATGATTTGCAAGCCAAGATTATTAATTGCAGATGAACCTACAACGGCACTTGATGTTACAATACAAGCCAAGATACTAGAATTATTAAAAGAATTGAATCGAAAGCATGGAACAACAATACTATTTATATCTCATGATTTAACAGTAGTAAGGAACCTATGCGATAGACTTATTGTAATGTATGATGGACGGATTGAGGAATCTGGGGAAAGCAGAGAACTATTTCAAAATCCTAAGAAAGAGTATACAAAAAAGCTACTAGCAGCAGCAGAAATGGTACATGATTCTTCTTTGGGTAAGGATTCGAACATTTCACCTGTATCTAACCGAATTTTAGAAATAAAGGATCTTA
>DPVV01000104.1:1152-3315 GCA_003526525.1 Lachnoclostridium phytofermentans
CAGAAATAAAGGATCTTAAAGTTAATTATACAGAAAGCGGGAAAAAATTATTTCAAAAGAAGCAGCGAAAAGAAGTCGTGAAAGGAATTTCTTTGGAGGTAATGCAAGGAGAAAGCGTTGGAATTGTTGGAGAAAGTGGCTGTGGGAAATCTACCTTAGCAAAAGCCATCACGGGATTATTAAATGATGTGACAGGACAGATAGTACTTCGGGAAGATAAGCCTCAGATGGTATTTCAAGATCCCTACGGCAGTTTAAATCCTTGTAAGCGGATTGGGTGGTTATTGGAAGAACCTCTTAAATTACAAAAAGTATTATCAAAACAAGAAAGAGAGCAACGGGTGGAGGAAATTCTTCAAAAAGTAAATCTTCCAGTCGAGTATAAAAACCGATATCCGAGAGACTTAAGTGGTGGACAACGCCAGCGTGTTGCAATCGCACGAGCAATGATTTTACATCCGAAATTTGTGGTGCTAGACGAGCCAGTATCCGCTCTTGATGTAACCATACAGGCTCAAGTACTTCAATTGTTAAAAAATCTGAAACAGGAATTTCATCTATCTTATTTATTTATCTCTCATGATATGGGAGTGATACATTCCATGTGTGATCGAGTATGTGTGATGTATCAGGGAGAGATTGTGGAAAGTGGTAAAACCGAAGAGATATTTCAAAATCCAACACATGAATACACCAAGAAATTACTTTCTTCTGTACCGAAATAGATTACATTATCGTAATGAGTTACGCCAATGATATAAGAATACATTCCAATGATTTACTGACTTGCTCCTCAATGGTATATAGCTTAATTAAAACTTATACCATAAAGGAGCATTTTTTATGACTAAATAAACCAGCATAGTGAAGTAAAGTAAAAAAACTTACATAAGTACTTTAAAATACAGAAACTGGATCATTAGTTACAAATTCAAATTACATCAACGCCTGTATTTATAGTAGCAATCGGTAAAGTAATTTAAAAAAGGTTTGAATCTAAGTAGAGTCTGGTGTATGATGGAAATACACTTTGTAAACGGAGATATAGTGAAGGGTACGCATTGTCTTGTAAGCAAAAATGTAGTGCAGAAATGAGGAGAGATATGATAGGAAAGTACATCAAGAGATATAAGTGGAGTTATCTCCTTGGAATTATAACCTTATTTGTAGTCGACCTGTTGGGACTGCTTATTCCAGAGTATACTGGTAAAATCACCGATGGACTGAAGGACAAAACGATGGATTTTCAAGGTATTCTACATATGATAGGTTTGATTCTAGCGGTCGGAGGCTTAATGGCACTCGGTCGTTTTTTATGGCGTATTTTTATCTTTGGTGGAGCCAGAAAAATTGAGTATGCTCTAAGAAATGATATGTTTGAACACCTTACCACGCTTTCTACCCGTTATTTTAACGAAAATAAGACCGGAGACTTTATGGCTCACTTTACCAGTGATCTTTCTGCCATTCGTATGGCACTTGGCCCTGCAGTAGTTACAACATTTGATGCAATTACTATGACGATTATGGTAGTAGTAAAGATGGTGTTTTACGTTGACCTTCGTCTAACTTTGCTTGCTTGTATACCAATGATATTTATTATGATTGGTGGTATTTATTTTGGTAGCAAGGTAGAAAAAAGATATACGAAGAAACAAGAGGCCTTTTCAGAGATGACAGATGAGGTACAGGAAAGTATCTCTGGTGTAAGAGTAGTAAAAGCCTTTGTCCAAGAAGAAAAAGAAATTGTATCTTTCTCTAAGACAAACTTAAATAATAAGAAAGCAAATCTCCAGGTTGTTAAGCTTCAAGCAACTATGTTGCCACTACTTGATTTCTTGATTGGTATTTCTAGTATTATTACACTTCTATATGGTGGTAAACTGGTCCTTGATGGTGTGATTACTCCTGGTAAATTTGTTGCATTTAACTCTTACATTGGAATGCTAGTTTGGCCAATGATAGCAGCAGGTGATAGCATTAACATGCTTTCTCAGGGGTTTGCATCAATTAAACGTGTTCGTACTATATTTATGGAGCAACCGGAGATTGTAGATGGACCGGAATGCGACAAGTCAATTATACAACTATCTGGAGAGATAGCCTTAAATCATGTTACATTTTTATATAAGGAAGGAAATTCCCCTGTTCTACAAGATATCT
>DPVV01000552.1:0-493 GCA_003526525.1 Lachnoclostridium phytofermentans
GGATTAAATTCGATGGTTCTACCGTAATTTAAACCGGTATCCTGAGCAAGAATTGGAATCCTTAATGAATTTAATTTTTCTTTTGTAGCTTCTACGTTACGCTCACCAACTCGGAGCATATCATTGTTACTACTAAATGCAAACATCTGTGCTCCGCCAGCAATTTTTGCAACCAATGCAGAACGACCAGCTCCAAGTGCTAACAAACGTCGTATTAATTCATCAATACCGGTATCTGCAAATTTCGCTATGTTCTCATTGTTTTTTATTTTGGTACTATCAGGTAACATAATATGTACCATACCAGATATTTTTTTCCCTGGATCGTATAATACAATTCCAACACAAGATCCAAGACCTAACGTAGTAATACTATCTGGAGGTTTACAAACATTCATGTCCGCCATACCAACTTTTATCATATCCCCCATATTAATCTCCATTCTATTGCAATTCTGCGAATTTGGGCGATAGCACAATATTTGCAAATTGA
>DPVV01000552.1:671-3706 GCA_003526525.1 Lachnoclostridium phytofermentans
TTTGCAAATTGAATTGTTCCAATTCAATTCGTGAAGAATCTTTGATTTTTCACACTACATTCCTAATGAAGTTAAGATTGCGTTATAGGAATCCAGTGTTGGTATTAAAACAAAATATCCGTTAACTTCTAGATCCTTATCACCAAATTCAGTTTCAATTAATAGTGCCTTATCACTTATCTTGCCAAACTCTATTGCTGGTACACTAAGAATCGCTCCTGCCATATCGATTGCTAAATATGGTATGCTGGAGGTTATCGTCATGTTCGTTAATGTAGATAGCGAAGATAGATATGCTCCAGCAATGATATTTCCAATCTCTTGTAATGCTGATAACTCTAGCTCTGTAAATTCTTCTGAAACTTCACACATTCCTTGCATTAACATGCGAACAATTGCTCTCGCCGGTTCTTGCTCAAGAATGAACATAATCATTCCATCAATATCACCGTCTAGCGTTAGGAGGATACCAACTACAACGTTTTCAGCGCCTCCAATGACATCCGATAAATCCTTAAACTCTAGAAGCTCTATCTTTGGAACTTTCATATCTACCTTCGCATTTAGCAGTTTGGATAATGCTGTCGTTGCATTACCTGCACCGATATTACCAATCTCTTTTAATACGTCAAACTGCATAGAATTTATAGTGTTAAAATCTTTATCAGACATAGGTACCTCAATTCTGGCGCATAACGCCTTTCTTAATGTGAGCAGTTTGTGCTAAAGCACAAATTGCTCAACTTTTTGTTATTTTACATCTGTTTCTTTTTCGATAATAACTGCTGATAGATTTAACAATGAGATTAATCCATCACCATGTTTTCCTACTCCAGCAAGATAAGCAGCTTTTTCGTCATTTGAACTGCTTGCAATCTTATCCACGCTTTCATCATCGATGGTAACTACTTCTTTTACTTCATCAACAATAATACCAATTGCTGCCTGAGGTTCTAGTTTGATGATTAAAATACGAGTAGCATTGGTTATTTCATCTGGTTCTAAGCCAAATTTTAAACGAAGGCTCATCACTGGGATAATTTCACCTCGAATATTGATAACACCTTTAAAATACGGTTGCGCCTTTGGTACTCTTGTAATGCGTTGCATTCTTACGATATTATCTACATATTGAATATTGATACCAAACTGTTCATTTCCTAGGGTAACAACAATGTATTGTTTTGAATCATTCCCTGTCACTTTGTTCGTTTCCATACTGCGTCCCCCCTATACCAAAGAATTTACATCAAGAATTAATGCGATTTCACCATCACCTAAGATAGTTGCACCACTTATCATCTTGCTGTTATTGATATATTTACCGATTGATTTGATTACAATCTCAAGCTGCCCAATTAAGTTATCTACGACAAGCCCTGCAAGTTTGTCACCCTTCTTAACGATTACAACTGTTAAATCCTCAGTTTCTTTATTGGTTTCTGGCACATCAAGAATCTTATTTAAACGTATTAATGGAATAACATTACCTCGTAGGTGAATAACTTCTTTTGACTGTACGTATTTGATTTCCTTCGTTGCTACATTTTCAATTGTTTCAATACTACCAAGTGGAATCGCATATTTCTCTGTTCCAAGTTCTACCATCAATGCCTGAATGATTGCAAGAGTTAGAGGTAGACGAATAATGAAGTTGCTTCCTTTCGAAAGAGTTGTCTTAGTTTCAATACTTCCACCTAACGTCTCAATCTTTGTCTTCACAACATCAAGACCTACACCTCGACCAGATACATCAGAGATTACTTCAGCAGTTGAGAAACTTGGACGGAACAACAAATCAATAATTTCTTTGTCTGTCATCGCAGCTGCCTGCTCTTCAGTTATCGTACCCTTATCGATAGCTTTTCTCTTTATCTTTTCTACATTAATTCCAGAACCGTCATCCCTGACTTCTATTACTACATTGTTACCTTCCTGATAAGCATCTAAGAAGATGGAGCCTGTCTCAGGTTTCCCAAGACTAATTCTCTCTTCATTGCTTTCAAGCCCATGATCTGCTGCATTACGGAGAAGATGCATTAATGGATCACCGATTTCATCGATTACCGTACGGTCTAATTCTGTATCTTCGCCTGTCATGTATAATTCCATTTTCTTATCAAGTTTTTTGGATAAGTCACGAATCATACGTGGGAAACGATTCACTACACTTTCAATCGGTACCATACGAACTTTCATTACGGATTGATGTAGATTCGTCGTAATTCTTTCTAAGTACTCAATCTGTTCGTTAAAACCACCCATAGCATCTGATTTCGTTTCGGTACCATTCATAGAAACCAAACCATTTTTCGCAATAATAAGCTCACTGACAAGGTTCATTAAATCATCTAACTTTTCAATATCAACACGAACAGAACGGTTCACAACTGGTTTTGCGGATTCTTTTTGTTTTGCAGTAGCTGCAACGCTCTTAGCATTAGAGGAATCTTTTGATAAAGATTTTTGATCCCTATTTTGCTCTGCTTCATTGAAAGTTTCCTCTTTGTGTTCACTCTTTGGCACTATAATTTCTGAGATATCAACACCATTGATTTCAGAAACACCTGAGATAACCTTCTCTACCTTACTCATAGATTCCTTTGTTAATAAGACAACAGAAAAATCTAAATCGAATTGCTCATCTTCAATATCTTGAACTTCTGGCTTACTCTTAATGATGTCACCTAGTTCTTCTAATGCTTTAAATACTAGAAAGGCTCTTGCTGCTTTTAAAATACAGGATTCTTGTATGTATACTGTTAAAGAATACGCATGTCCACCCTCTTCTAGCATCTTTTCAACAGCTCGTAATTCATGATCCGCAAGAGCAATATCAGCTTGTGGCGACTCTATTACGGATGTAATTGCAGCTGCACTTACTACCGAATTGCTAATCTCTTCTTTACTATCAGAAGTATCTTGAGCTTTTACACCTTCATCAAGAATACGATTTAAGCTTTTAATGATATCCTCATTGTCTTCTGTACCTTCGTCAGCAGAAGTAATAATACGGTCTAAATAAGATTCTAGTG
>DPVV01000552.1:3822-8166 GCA_003526525.1 Lachnoclostridium phytofermentans
CAAACCTTTGAATAATACATCCACCAGTTCAGCCTTTACTTTCATTTTACCTGCACGAATTTCCGAAAATACATTTTCCATATCATGAGTAAGTCTCTGCATTCTCTTATATCCCATTGTTCCAGCCATTCCTTTTAAGGAATGTGCAGAACGGAATATCTCATTTATCGTATCTTCATTCTCAGGTTCTTTTTCTAGAATCAACAAATGTTCATTTAAACTTTGAAGATGTTCCTTTGTTTCATCGATGAAAATCTCTAAATATTGACTTACATCCATCTCATTGCACCCCCACATTCTTCGTTATAGCTTCAGCAACCATTTCAATTGATACCACTTCATCTACAAGTCCTGCCTCGTAGATAACTTTTGGCATACCATAAACAGTACTAGTCGCTTCGTCTTGTGCTATTACGTAAATATTATTTTTCTCATTCAGTTGCTTAATTCCCTGTGTTCCATCTCCACCCATACCAGTAAGAATTACACAGGTAATATCTTCATAATCTGTATTTACCAAGGATTCATACATAATGTCTGCACATGGCTTTAAACCATTCCGAGCTGCTTCCGTGGTTACAGACAAGGTATAGCCATCTCTAGACTTCACTATCCTTAACTGTGATCCACCTTTTGCTACATAAACATAACCTTTTTGAACTAATTCACCATGTTCTGCTTCTTTTACGGTAAGCGCACATAGTTCATTCAGGCGAGAGGCCAAAGAATTGGTAAATCCTTCTGGCATATGTTGAACAATAACAATCGGAGCATCTAAATTTGCCGGAAGTTTTGGGATTACTTGATGGAGCGCTTTCGGTCCACCGGTAGAACAAGCCAAAGCAACTATTTTTTTTGCGTTGTTTACAACCTTGACATGGCTTTTTCGTTCTAGTAAAACCTTTGGCTTAGTTACCCTTTCATGGGTTTGTGTATTTAATGTCGTTAATACCGTTCTTGTCTTATCCGCTACTTTCCCATGAGTTGGTGGTACCAACTCTGTTGCAAAGATAAGCGCTGTCAGTATTTTTTCTTTAAACGCACCATCCTTTGCTTCTATGTAACTTTCTGGTTTCGTAACGAAATCAAATGCTCCAAGCTCTAGACAACGGATTGTCTCTTTCGCTCCCTCTTTTGCTAGTGTACTAACCATAATGATTTTTAGCTTCAACCGCATCTTATTTAGCTGTTCCAACAATTGAATCCCATTCATCTTAGGCATATTAATATCAAGAAGAATTGCATCATATTTTGTCGGATTTAAGGTAATTAGGTCAAAGGCTTCCAAACCATTTGTTGCAACATCACTTATGTCAAATCTCTTGTCACTTCTAATTATATCAGATATGAGCCTTCTCATAAGTGCAGAGTCATCAACTACCAAAATATTTTTCATCTTTTCGTACTCCATTCTATTGATAGGCTAGTTTACACTATAATTTTCCTATGCTTTTTTGAAGAGCTCTGCAAGTGTATCGTACTATAACTTATCCTAGCTGATTACTCATCCAACGATACCAGTGTATCGTCCTATAGCTTATCCTAGCTGATTACTCATCCGACGATACACTAGCTTAACCTATTTTCTTTGTTTC
This sequence comes from Lachnoclostridium phytofermentans, assembly GCA_003526525.1. Classification (GTDB taxonomy): domain Bacteria; phylum Bacillota; class Clostridia; order Lachnospirales; family Lachnospiraceae; genus Lachnoclostridium. The sequence continues at coordinate 5,418 of DPVV01000552.1, forward strand.
GGCGTTTACGTTCTTCTTCGAAGATATAACGTACGATAGCTTCTCTTTCGTCACTCTTTATATTTAAGAAAACAATACGTTTTGCATATATATCTTTGAGATTTTTTGCTTCAGAACAACTAATAACTTTAGTATAGATAAGAAAATTCTTATAACCACTTTCCATAACTAAAGTAAATTTTACTTGAAGTATATCATCCTCTTTACAAATCTCTTTGGAGTTAAACTTCATACCACCACCGCTGATGTCAATCATAAAGCCATCTTGCCAAGTGTATGTATTTGTCTGATCCTGTTTCATGATTTCTTTCATTTTTGATTTATCAATAAAGCTGTTTTGCAGCTTTTTAATTTCATCCCATTCGTTCTTCGTTAAAACACGAAACGACATATCTTGTACTATATCAAGACGAAAAAATTGCCTTCTTTGCTGCTTTTCTAAATCAGAAATAATCTGAATCTTTGCAGCATAAGCGCTCTGTATCCGAAACTGTTTTATTACTTTCGCCTTACATTGGAATAAACCATTCTTACTAAATATGTATATAAGATAGTATTCTCCGATTTCCAAAGGGATTAACCTGCTATTTTCGATTGGGATAGCGATAGATGCATAATCAGTCTCATCTAACTCATATACCACACTTACATGGCGTTTTGATTCATTTATTATTTTACCTTGATTGTTGATTTGTACTAATTCTATCTTATCACCAACTGAGGCTATGTCTTTAAACATGATCTCCCTCCCTTAACTATTCATCTTTAGGTTGTCATTCCTCTACGTATTAAGTTCGCAAAGATTCGTTTTATTCCCTTAGTTTCATTCGGTATCTTTATATCACCTTGGTAGACACGTTCCGCCAAGGAAATCATTGCTTTTGCAGCTACTGAATTTGGAAATGCCATAATAACAGGCTTCTGCTGCATAATAGCTTGAGAAACAGCTCTATCCTGTGGTATACCTCCAAGATACTCCATCTCGATATTAAGGAATTTCTTGACCACTGAATTTAACTTATTGTAAATCTCTTTCCCTTCTTCTTCGGAATAAATTCGATTGGAAATCAATTTAATTATAGTTTCCTCTTTATTAAAATTATCCCTGCGATTCAGTGCTTTTAAAACGGCATAAGCATCTGTGATCGAGGTCGGCTCAGGAGTAGTGACTAAAAAAACTTCAGAACTTACAGAAACAAATTCCATTACTAGGTCAGATATTCCTGCCCCAGTATCCACAATGATGATATCTGCCAATTCGTCAAGATAATCCATCTTCTGAATAAGATACACAATTTGTTCTTTTGTTAATCTCGTTAGTTCTGCAATTCCGGACCCTCCTGAGATAAAACCAACGTTATGCGGACCCTGTGTTATTATGTCTTGCAATTCTTTCCCTTGAAACATTAAATCAGCAAGATTATATTTCGGCCTGATACCTAACATTACTTCAATATTTGCAAGGCCAAAATCAGCATCAAGAATTAATACACGATTTCCTAATCGGCTAAGAGCAATTGCTAGATTTAGTGATGTACTCGATTTACCAACGCCGCCTTTTCCACTCGTAATCGTGATAACTCTTGCAGTTCCCCTCGGACGCGTCTGCTGATTCACTAATCTCCTTAACTGTTCTGCTTGATCCATTTATTCATTGCCTCCCAATAATTGCCGTGCAATATTTTGAGCGTCAATTTTTTCGATATCATCTGGAACGTTTTGACCAAATGTTGCATAAGACAACGGTGCATTGGTATACATACGAATATTAAAGATATTACCGATACCTATCGTCTCATCAAGCTTAGTAAAAATCAGTCGATAATTTACAATATCGGAATATGTTTCCGCAATACGAACTAGATCTTTATATTTTGTTGTAGCACTTAGTACTAGATATACTTCTCTATCTTCTTCAGGAACAATGTGAACTAATTTATCAATATCATCTCTTTGTTCCTTACTCTTGTGAGATCTTCCAGCTGTATCAATCAATACAAGATCATAGTCCTTAAACTCATCTATTGCTTCCCCCATCTCCGTCTCAGAATAAATGACACGGAGCGGAACATCTAAAATATCAGCATAGGTTCTTAATTGCTCTACTGCAGCAATTCGATAAGTATCCGAAGTTATTAGCGCTATCTTTGCTTGCTTTCCAACTTTATAGGAAGATGCTATTTTAGCAATTGTAGTTGTTTTACCAACACCAGTCGGTCCAATAAAATAAATAAACTTCGGTTTTCCCCCCGAATAATCTATTGTTTTTGGTTGTCCTAATTTTAAGATGATTTTTTGATAGAAACTTCCAAGGATACTATCAATCGTTGTATCCTTTTTTAACGTTGGTTCAATCTCGGCTATAATCTGATTTGCATATTTTTCATCTATATCATGCGACATCAACTGATTATAAACTAGCTGAACACAGGAAAGATTTGAGCTTTTTTCCTCAACCTTTCTCTTTTCTTTTACTTCTACCTTTTCTTCATGCTTCACTGTTTTGATCAACTGCTCTTCTAACATATTCTGTAGATTATTTAACTTCTCTTCAATTGCTGACGGCTCTTTTACTAAACCTAATTCTTCTTTCGCTTGAGTTACATGAAAACCTCGATTAAACGAACTATCAAATTGAGGGGTGTTTCTTATGTTGTCGTTCGAATGGTTTGCTCCATCATTTTGTGCTTGCACTTCATCGATTGCAGCAGTCACTTCTACCAGAGGCTTGCGAAAAAGCTTATATATT
>DPVV01000100.1 GCA_003526525.1 Lachnoclostridium phytofermentans
ATATTTTAAAAAAGGAATCTTCTCCTCATATTCTATCTCTTTCTTTTTCTTACTACGTCGAAATAGCTGTCTTCTCGTATTTACAATTGCTAATGCATCTTGTTTGGTTGATTCCATCTTCTAGCCTTTCCCCCTTTGGATACTTGTTGAACTGATTGTTTATTGAATTGTGCATTTTACACATATCAACAACGATTAAATTGTTGTTTTATATGCAAATGTTATCACCCGTATTGATAAAACTCAATAATCATATTATTTCATTTTCTATTTCGCTGTAAATCATACATAAATAATTGTATTATTTGTTAATTTCATCCAATAATCAAAACATCTACTAAATCGAAATTTGCGGTTTGAAAATGAGTATTGATGCCGCAATACCCATTGAATCGGCAAACTATGCCCATGCTGGCAATAAAAAAATACCAGATGCATGAATTACTAATTTACATTCATGTCATCTGGTATTCTTTATATTTTGTTTTTATAAAATCATAGAGAGCTGTATTCTTTTTTTCGAGACATCCACACTTAAAACTTTTACTTCCACAATATCTCCAACACTAACGATATCAAGTGGGTGTTTTACAAATTTCTGCTTTGACATCTGTGAGATATGAACCAAACCATCTTGATGTACTCCGATATCAACAAATGCTCCGAAATCGATGACATTACGTACGGTTCCCTTTAAAATCATACCTTCGGTTAAGTCTTTCATATCAAGAACATCGGTTCTTAAGATTGGTTTTGGCATCTCTTCTCTTGGGTCTCTGCTTGGTTTTTCTAATTCCTTAATGATATCATTTAAAGTAATCTCACCAATCGAAAGCTCCTGTGCCATCTTCTTTTTATCTTTCATGTTCTGGCTAATTGACTGCTCTTTTTTTGTATCCGCCTCTTTTGCTTTTGCTTGTAGTTCTTTTAAATCTTTCACATCAAACCCAAGCATCTTTAGAAGTTTTTCAGCTGCTTCATAGGATTCAGGATGCACGCTAGTTCCGTCCAGTGGATTATCTCCATCATTAATTCGTAAAAATCCTGCACATTGTTCAAAAGCCTTTGGTCCAAGTTTTGCAACCTTTAATAATTGTTTTCGATTCTTAAACTTTCCATTTTCTTCACGGAACGAGACAATATTCTTTGCGATTGGTTTCGAAATTCCAGAAATATATTCAAGTAAGGAAGCAGATGCAGTATTTAAATCTACTCCAACTTTATTTACACAATCTTCTACAACTCCGCCTAATGCTTCGCTTAGTTTCTTTTGGTTCATATCGTGCTGATATTGACCAACGCCGATCGATTTCGGTTCAATCTTTACTAATTCAGCTAATGGGTCCTGAATTCTTCTTGCAATAGAAGCTGCACTTCTTTGTCCTACATCAAAATTAGGAAATTCCTCCGTTGCTAACTTACTTGCCGAATATACCGATGCTCCAGCCTCATTGACAATAACGTAAGAGATTGGTTCTGGAATTTCTTTTAATAGATCTACAATAATTTGCTCCGATTCTCTGGAAGCAGTACCATTTCCAACAGAAATTAAGGTAATCTGATATTTCTTAATTAATTTCTTTAAAACCGTTTTTGCTTCCTCCACCTTATTTTGTGGTGCTGTCGGATAGATTACTACAGTATCTAATACCTTTCCTGTCGCATCTACTACAGCAAGCTTACAACCGGTACGAAACGCTGGATCCCATCCAAGAACAACTTGTCCAGCAATTGGAGGCTGCATTAAAACTTGAGTTAAATTCTGCCCAAATACTTTAATTGCACCATCCTCTGCTTTTTCAGTTAAATCATTTCTGATCTCACGCTCGATTGCAGGTGCAATTAAACGGTCATAACTATCTGCTATTACCGCTAAAAGATAATCATTGGTATATGGATTATCTCTCTTAATCACTTTACTCTTAAGATAGTTCATTATTGTTTCTGTTGGTACTGTTATCTTAACTGCTAGAAATTTCTCATTTTCACCGCGATTTAAAGCTAAAACTCGGTGACCCGCCACCTTAGAGATTTTTTCACTATACTCATAATAAAGCTCGTAAACAGATTCTGCTTCTGCATCCTTTGCGGCGGAAGTTATACTACCTTCTTCAAAAGTAATCTTACGAATATGAATTCGATAATCCGCTTCATCAGAGATACTTTCTGCGATAATATCAAGTGCTCCTGCTATAGCATCCTTCGCGGAACTTACTTCCTTCTCTTCTGATACATAGTCTTCTGCTATCTCTAAAATATCACTGGAAACCTCCTGCGCAAGGATGATTTCTGCCAGTGGCTCTAATCCCTTATCTTTTGCAATCGTCGCTCTTGTTCTACGTTTTGGACGATATGGGCGATATAAGTCTTCTACCACTACTAAGGTTGCTGCAGCTTCAATTTGTGCCTTTAACTCTTCTGTTAATTTCCCCTGTTCTTCGATACTTGCAAGTACGGAAGCTTTCTTCTCTTCCAAGTTTCGCAGATAGGTTAAGCGCTCTGATAGATCTCTTAGTACCTCATCATTTAAAGAGCCAGTAACCTCTTTTCGATATCTAGCAATAAAAGGTATCGTATTTCCTTCATCGATGAGCTTTACAGTTGCTTCGACCTGTTCCAGTTTAATTCCTAACTCTTCTTTTAATTGTTCGAATATATTCATTCGGATAGCTCCTATTCCTGCACATGTCTTTTCACTTTCAGCTTGTATCAAAATTTCTTTGGTACAATACTGTCCATAAAAATAAGAATTCTTCTATATATTCCTGTGCAATCTTCGATTTATTTTATCATTCCAATGTTTAGAACGCAAGCAATTCCCCATTTATTGGTTTTAAAGCTTCTTAGGTTTATGCTTCTTGCCTTTCATAAGTTAAATGATAAAGGGAGGCATAAATACCGTCTAAAGACAACAATTTTTCATGAGTTCCTTGCTCTTTAATACCTTCTTCTGTTAAAACGATAATGTTTCTTGCATTTTTTATCGTTGATAAACGGTGGGCTATAACAAAGGTTGTTCTGTTTTTTGCTAATTTTTCTAAAGATTCTTGAACTATCTTTTCACTCTCATTGTCAAGCGCTGATGTTGCCTCATCAAAGATTAGAATAGGCGGATTCTTTAGAAACACTCTTGCGATACTTAGTCTTTGTTTTTGTCCTCCTGATAGTTTCACACCACGCTGTCCAATATAAGTATTATATCCTTCTGGAAGATTCATTATGAACTCATGAGCATTTGCATTCTTCGCTGCTTCAATAACTTCCTCCATGGTAGCATTTAAATCGCCATAACGGATATTATCTGCAACCGTTCCTGCAAAAAGATAAACATCCTGCTGCACAATTCCTATGTTTTTTCTTAAGGATTTTTGAGTTAGGTTACGAATGTCCTGTCCATCTATTGTAATTCTACCTGAGCTAACTTCATAAAATCTAGGGATTAAGCTGCACATGGTTGTTTTTCCTACACCTGAAGAACCTACAAGTGCAAGATATTCACCGGCTGGTACCTGCAGATTGATATTTCGAAATACCTCACTGGTTGTATCTTGATATTTAAAAGACACATCTTCAAAACTAATATCTCCACGAACATTTTTCAGTTCTTTCGCATCTTTAGAATCTACGATATCCGGATTAGTCTCTAATATCTCCATAAACCGACTAAATCCTGTGATCCCATTTTGGAATTGTTCTGTAAAGTTAATCAGTTTACGAATTGGCTCAATGATATTATTAACATATAACATAAAGGTTAACATATCACTTAGAAGGATACCACTCAGTGCTATCAATACTCCGCCACCAACAATTACAGAAACATTAATAAGATTTGTAAACATGGAAAGTCCGGAATGAAAGGTTGCCATTTGCCAATATGCATGGCTCTTACTGTCAACAAAACGCCTGTTACCTTCCTCAAACTTCGAGATTTCACACTCTTCATTGGCAAAAGATTTTACTACTCGAATACCGGATAGGTTATCTTCAATCTGTGCATTGATATCCGCAATTCTTTCACGATTTTTACGAAAAGCACGGTTCATCCGACCTTTCATAATGTAAGCAAATATATACATCATCGGAATAAACAAGAACAGTATGATAGTTAATTTCCAGTTAATGCGAACTAAAATAATAAACGCACCAACGAATTTGATAATTGAAATTACAATATCCTCGGGGCCATGGTGACATAATTCGGTTATATCAAATAAATCATTTGTGATACGAGTCATTAATTGCCCTGTTTTTTGATTGTCATAGAAGTTAAAGGATAGCTTTTGGAAATGTCCAAAGATTTCATTTCTCATATCAAATTCCATCTTTGCACCCATGATGTGTCCTTTATAAGCGATAAAGAAGTTACATCCAAATTCGAGTAATGCTAGTCCAACTAACAAAACTGCCGTTCGTATAATAATTTGTATTGCCTGATTAATTTCGTTATTTACTAATACATCTTGTGTAATGTAACGAACGATTAACGGATAAACCAAAGAAATACCTGCAGCAGTTATTGCACAAAGCATATCTGCTAAAAATAGTTTCCTATACGGTTTATAATAAGATAAGAATTTTTTTGCTCTAGGGTTCATATGTAGTCCTTTCTTTGATAGTATTCATAATCTACTATATACCACATGTCATAGCCTTTATTCAATATATAGTGATCCGCGATAAGCAACAAGAAAGCCGTTAATAAAGTCATCTGCTTGTTATAGCACAATTTTCTTTATTAACAGCTTCTTAATATTATAACTCTATTCTACTTAAAATTCGTTTTAAAATCAATAGTAGAAAGAAACTATACTATCATACTTTCCTGTACGATTATGAATTTCTACTCTTTTAAAACGATAACTTATCTTGATAATTTTTTGGACATCTGATATAAGTACTCGTCCAAATCTTTTGTCATTGAAAGAGCCTCATTGATATCAAAGTCTACAAATTCACCATGTTTATAAGCAACAACTCGATTGCTTCCACCTCTACATAGGATATCTACTGCTTTTGCTCCCATTGCTGATGCATATACACGGTCCTTACAAGTTGGACTACCACCACGCTGAATATGTCCAATAATAGTTGCACGTGTTTCCATACCAGTTGCAGCTTCAATTCTTTTCGCCATTCCATAGGAATCGCCAATTCCTTCTGCATTTACAATGATATGATGTTTCTTACCGATTTTACGCTTTTCAATAATATTACTGATAATCCTCTGCTCATCATGGTCATAACGCTCCATTGTAAGAACATCTTCTGCTCCATTTGCAATACCACACCATAATGCAATATATCCAGCATTTCTACCCATAACTTCAATAATACTGCAACGTTCATGGGATGTTGAAGTATCACGAACTTTATCAATCGATTCCATTGCTGTATTCACAGCGGTATCAAAACCAATCGTATACTCTGTACACGCTATATCAAGATCAATGGTTCCTGGAAGTCCAACAGTATTAATTCCCCTTGCTGCTAATTGCTTTGCACCTTGGAAAGAACCATCACCACCAATAACTACTAATCCATCAATTCCATGCTTTTTACAGACTTCTGCACCTTTATCCTGACCCTCTTTCGTAACGAACTCAGGACAACGAGCTGTATATAATATCGTACCACCACGTTGGATGATATCCGATACACTATTCGCATCCATATCAATAATATCTTCTTCTAAAAGTCCTGTGAACCCTCTGCGAATTCCCTTTACCTCTAATCCATTCGCTAATGCTGTACGTACTACTGCACGAATAGCAGCATTCATACCAGGAGCATCTCCACCACTTGTCAATATACCAATTGTTTTTACCTTACTTGTAACGTCATTTGAAGCACTAGGCTGCTCAAACATTACTTCTTTCGCACTTGTCATAGTACTACCTCCAGAATTTATATGATTTTGTATATAATTCTTGCTCGGATCAACATACGCTTACATGGTCAATCCTAATATCCAATTCAAATGGATTAGGATTTGATAACTACCATAATGGGTGATGTTTACAAGAAAATTCCCTCAAAATTCCCTTGCCATAAATACAAGACAAGGTTTCTCTAGGCAATCTTGCCTTAACGCCTTGTCTTGGATAAATACTTCCTTTTATCTGCGTATATTGTAATCTATTCAATACTTTTTTTCAATAGCATTTTCTTCGAAAATATGCGAAAATATGAGGTTTTTTTGGTACTTTGGCTTTGGTTTTCCAATGAAAGTGCTTACAATTCTTACAAAATTTTTCATTCCATTAAATGGCTGATTTTTCTGGAATTTTATAACTTTTCTACAACTTTAATATTCTCCTCCAAAAATGCATTTCTTAGGTTCTCAAGAAGACCATCTTCGATTAAAACACTTTGACTTTGTGGTAATTTTTTAATTGCTTTTTCCTTCTCGCAATATACTGTAATACGATCATTACCATCATAATTTTTAATAATTTCATACAACGCCTTTTCGTTGTTTAAAAATGCTTCTTTATCCGAGAATTTTATCCATAACTCTTTATTAATCTCCGCAAATGGTGTAATTGATTGGCAAATTAGTTTTGCAGGTTTGTCCTCTTCTACTGCTACTTTTCCTTTGATAAATACTCGATTATCAATCTCCAAGGTGTATTTATACTTCTCATAATCACGTGGGAAGATGATAACTTCCATCGTACCAAACATGTCTTCCAATGTAATAAATGCCATAACGGAGTTCGTTCTCGTTGTTTTTAACGTTCGAGAGGTTATCATACCACCAACCGTTACCGTATCACCATCCGTTACTTTTACTGTATTCGACTCCTCATCTATGATAAAATCCGCTGTATTTGCAGTTGCATTTCTTTTTAACAGTAACTCATATGCCTCTAATGGGTGACCGCTAACATAGATTCCAAGTACTTCTTTCTCAAACGCAAGTAACTCTTCTTTCGTATATTCCCCTACTTCCGGGAAAATAATCTCATCATTCATAACTTTAGCATCACCATCAAGATCAAACAGACTCATTTGCCCTGTCATAGCTCTTTTCTTTTCTTGACTTACTCCATCCAGTACCCCGACATAGACATGCATTAATTGCTTTCTTGTTCCTGGCATACTATCAAAAGCACCTGATTTGATGAAACTTTCAATGGTTCGTTTATTCACTTCTTTCCCTGAAAGTCTTGATGCAAAATCCTTTAAGTTAAGGTATGGACCATTTTCTTCTCTCTCAAGTACCAATGCCTCAATAACTGGTCTTCCAAGCCCTTTTATTGCAGAGAGTCCATATCGAATATTTTCACCATTTACCGTAAAGGTTGCAAATCCATCATTAATATCCGGTGGTAGAAGTTTTATTCCCATCTGACGGCAAGTATAGATATATTCTGCCACCTTACTTGGATTATCAATCACGGAAGTCATAAGTGCTGCCATGAACTCTACCGGATAGTAACATTTTAGATAAGCTGTTTGATAGGATACTACCGCATATGCAGCCGCATGAGATTTATTAAAAGCGTATTTCGCAAAGTCTGTCATCTCATCATAGATATGATTGGCAACCGCTTCAGGAATACCTTTGGATATACAACCAGGCACCCCTTCTTCAACATTTCCGTATACGAAGCTTTGTCTCTCTTTCTCCATCACCGATGCTTTCTTCTTCGACATTGCACGGCGCACCAGGTCACTACGTCCAAAGCTATATCCTGCAAGCTCTCGAACGATCTGCATAACCTGTTCCTGATACACGATACAACCATAGGTTGGGGATAAGATTGGTTCTAGTTCCTTGCATTCATACTGAATACTCTGTTGATTATTTTTACCTTGAATGTATTTTGGTATAAAGTCCATTGGACCTGGACGATATAAGGAGATACCGGCAATAATATCTTCCAGGTTTTGAGGTTTTAATTCCTTCATGAAGCTCTTCATTCCTGAGCTTTCTAGCTGAAAGATGCCCTCTGTTTTACCAGATGAAATTAAGTCCAATACTTTAGAGTCATTATAATCGATTTCATCAATGTTAAGAAAACTCTCTTCGCTCTCCCCAAGTCTAGTCTTAGCTTGATTCACAAGCAAAACTGCGTTTTGAATCACGGTTAAGGTACGAAGTCCTAAAAAGTCCATTTTCAGTAATCCAAGTTCCTCTAAGGTTGTCATTGTAAACTGAGTTGTTATGGAATCATCGGAGGACCTAGATAACGGAACATATTCATCTGCCGGAGCATTACTAATAACAACGCCTGCAGCGTGCATGGAGGTATGGCGTGGTAACCCCTCTAAAC
>DPVV01000101.1 GCA_003526525.1 Lachnoclostridium phytofermentans
TTTAATATTTTGTTAATCTTAGTCATAATGACATAAGTATCTTTTTCATAATTATTACATATGTATCAATATAGTAGATATACCACGTGAAAAGCCAGTAAAATAAAGAAGTTATATACCTAAAGAAAATGATTGAGTCGAAAAATTTTTACATAAAAATTAAAAAAATATAAATTTTAGGGTTGACATTCTCCTAATACTGGAATATACTTCTAAAGTAACCATAATTACATCCATAGAATTACTCAATCTATGGAAATAATAAAGAAAGTGAGGTAAGAATTCATGAGTAATAAAATTAATAACTTTGGAATGTTTAATAACACAATTAAATCATGCGGGACTACCTCCGGTATACGTCTATAGTATTATTATATCTTAGAATGAATGCCGTGGTATCTTGCCACGGCTTTTTTTGTCTTTAAAATGGTTTCACCTGTGAAAAACCATATCCTTTGTCGTGCGCAAGTCACTTTTCTGTCTGGATCAGCACCCTTGACAGAAATGGAACAGTCCTTTCTTTACCCAATTTGTAATTAAAAACCTAATATAGGTGTGTAAGGAGGAGAGACACCTTATGAAAATCTCACACTATTTAAAAAAATACTGGTATCGTTATGCCTTTGCAATCTTTTGCATTTTCTTAACCGTAGGCTTAGATATGCTAAATCCACAGATAACTATGCGAATTATTGATGATGTTATTGGAAAAGGGGAACGAGACCAACTTGCACCGCTACTTATTGTTGTTTTTCTTATTGGTGTAGGTCGTTGTATCTTTGGATATTTAAAAGAATACAACTTTGATTCTGTCAGCTCCAAAATATCTGCTGATTTAAGAAGCAAACTATTTCGTCATATACAAACACTGTCAGTAGATTTTTTTGATAAAAATAACACTGGTGAACTTATGTCCCGTGTAAAAGACGATGTTGATCGTATCTGGGATGCCTTTAACTACGTAAGTATGTTATTAATAGAGGTAATCGTTCATACCAGTATTATCTTATATTGCATGTTCCACCTAAATAAAAAATTGTTTCTAATTCCAGTAATAGCAATGCCAATAGTTGCAATCTTAGCATTTCTATTGGAGAGAAAACTTGGTGGAATTTATGAAGAAATCAGTGAACAAAATGCAACCCTCAATACCATCGCACAAGAAAATCTTGCAGGTGTTCGAACAGTAAAAGCATTTGCTCGTGAAAAATTTGAAATTCAGAAGTTCTTATCACATAACAAACGTTATTATGATTTGAATATGAGCCAATCAAAAGTACTCACTCGTTATCAGCCATTATTTCAGTTGATAACCAGAGCTCTTCCATTGATCATTGTTATCTATGGTGGATACTTAGCCATTCAGGGCGAAATTACTCTTGGTGTACTTGCCGCTTTTGTTGAGTATAGCAATAATATTACCTGGCCAATGGAGATGATAGGCTGGCTGACAAACGCTGCTGCCTCTGCTGTAGCTTCGAATAAGAAGATTAAGAAGATTTTTGCAGAAAAACCTAGTATTAAAAATCCTGAAAATCCTGTCACTCTTGATGATATCACCGGTGATATCGAATTTCGTAATGTAGATTTTGAAATAGATGGGAAAGAAATTCTTCATAATATCAATTTTCATTTGTCTACCGGAAAAACAATTGGTATTATGGGCGCAACTGGCGCTGGTAAGACATCGATTATTAATGTGCTTCAAAGGTTTTATGATGTAAAACAAGGAGAAGTACTTATAGATGGCGTAAATATCAAAGATTTAAGTCTTACCCAACTAAGAAAAAGCGTTTCTTTAGTAATGCAAGACGTGTTCCTATTCTCAGATTCCATAAATGAAAACGTTAAGCTTGGAAAGAAGACGTCAATGGAAGAGGAGGAAGTCATGCATGCACTGAAACATGCACAGGCTTCGGATTTTATTGAACTGATGGAAGAACAATACGAAACCATCATTGGGGAACGTGGCGTCGGCCTGTCGGGTGGTCAAAAGCAGCGTATCAGTATTGGTAGAGCTATAGCCAAAAAGGCTCCTATCTTAGTCCTTGACGATTCTACTTCTGCTCTTGATATGGAAACAGAGCATCAGATACAAGAAACTTTAAATTCCTTAAATGGAACCACAAAGATCATCATCGCTCATAGAATCAGTGCTGTTCGTAATGCAGATGAGATCATTTTCTTAGAAAATGGAACCATCGCAGAACGAGGAACTCATAACGACCTTTTACAAAAAAAAGGACTCTATTATGATACCTATATGGCGCAGTATGGCGACTATTTAGAATCCTCCAATGAGGTAATTGCATGTAACTATTAATCTAACTCCCATTGCATATCACATCTGCAAGCAGATGTGATACTGCTTAAACAAGAAAAAGTGAGCTTCGCGAACTTTTCCTTGTCATGAATATAAATTATCATAGCGAAAGGACGTGAAACTATGGCTGTGAATGCTATAAAGGAAGATGAAAGTCTTCACGTAGCCTCGAAAAAAAATACCCTGCTAAGACTATATCGCTATCTGCTTGTTTATAAGAAATCTATCGCTGTTGTATTACTTATTATGTGTGGTACAATTAGCATTTCTTTGATCAACCCCCTAATCATAGAAGCAGCAATTGATAAATATATCAAGCGTGGTAATATAGATGGATTATTTAAACTTGGAATCTTTGCACTTGTACTAAATATAACTTTAGTAATATTAGTAAAGCTTCGAATGTACATTATGTCCAAATTATCCAATAGCGTACTTGTAACAATACGTCAGGAACTTTACACTCATATACAAACCTTAAGTTTTAAATTCTTTGACTCAAGACCAACCGGTAAAATCCTTGCTCGTATTATGGGTGATGTTAACTCACTGAAAGATGTATTAAGTAATAGTGTAACTACTTTAATACCTGATTTCATAACCATATGCTCTGTTGTCATTATTATGTTTGTGAAAAACTATAAATTAGCTCTTGCTTCCCTTTGTAGTTTTCCACTGATGGCATTTGGTGTATGGTTAGTTCAGACAAGAGCTCACAAACGTTGGCAGATTTTTAAGAAAAAAAGTTCCAACGTCAATGCCTTCATTCATGAAGATATATCCGGAATGCGCATTATACAAAGTTTTGGAGCAGAAGATGAAACAGAAGAGGAATTCGACGTGTTATTAAAAGAGCATCGTGACTCTTTTATGTCAGCAGTACGATTTGCAGATGCCTTCGGACCAATCGTTGATATATGCTGGGCACTTGCTACTCTCTTTTTATTCCTTGTAGGTGTAAATCTAATTGGAAAGGATCCAAGTGTTGATATTGGTACCATTGTAGCGTTTGGTTCTTATATATCCATGTTTTGGCATCCGCTTCTTAACTTAAGTAATTTTTATAATCAGTTAATAACAAATATTACCGGAGCTGAACGTATCTTTGAAATTCTTGATACAAAGCCAGATGTTAGTGATGCTAAAGATGTCCATACCCTGCCTAATGTTCGGGGTGAGATCGACTTTAAGCACGTCTCCTTTTCTTATGATGAGGATACCAATGTCCTTCGTGACGTCAGCTTCCATGTTAAGCCTGGAGAAACGATTGCTTTGGTTGGCCCAACCGGCGCTGGTAAAACAACAATTATTAACCTAATTAGTAGATTTTATGACATTCAAAAAGGTACTATAAAGATTGATGGCCATGACCTAACCAAGGTATCCATTGAAAGCTTACGTGAACAGATGGGTGTCATGACTCAAGATAATTTCTTATTCACTGGAACAATCAAGGAAAATATAAGTTATGGTAAACTTGACGCTACGGATGAAGAAATTATTGCTGCAGCGAAAGCGGTAAATGCACACGAATTCATTATGAAATTGGAGAAAGGTTACGATACGGAACTAAAAGAGCGTGGTGCTGGTTTATCTATTGGTCAAAAACAGCTATTAGCCTTTGCCCGTACCATGGTATCAAAACCTAAGATCTTAATATTAGATGAAGCAACTTCTAGTATTGATACACATACAGAACTTCTTGTTCAAAAAGGAATCGAGGCATTGCTAAAAGGACGTACCTCCTTTGTTATAGCTCATCGTCTTTCTACCATACAGAAAGCAGATCGTATCTTTGTTATTGATAATGGTGGCATTATTGAATCTGGTTCTGCCGTAGAGCTTCTTGAAAAGAAAGGAGCTTACTACAACTTATATATGGCTCAGTTTAAAAATATAGCATAGATTTCATAAGGAGGTCAAAATATCTGAAACTTTATTGATAGGATGATTTGACTTCCTAACTTCCATAGCAGAATCAAACTATGAGAAAAATTTGAGCAATCGTTATAAAAAAAGGTGCTAATACAAAATACTAGCTTTAAATTGAGCTAGTGTTTGCATTAGTACTTTTTTGTTTTTACGCCCTTGTTTTAATATCTCTTATCTTAGTATATACCCTTTTATATTTTTATTTTGTTACTATCATATAGGAGAAATATAATATACTTATCCACACTTCAATCATTTTTAGAGACTTTTATTAACAAAAAAAGGACAGTAAGTGAATATCTAGTTACTTTACTGTCCTACTCATTAACTATCGTATCGTATTCTTGGAATCGTTACGATAAAACTTGTTCCCTTAGTATACTGAGAACGAACCTTTATCCTACCCGTATGATTCATAATAATAAGCTTTGCAATGGATAATCCCAATCCATGACCTTCAATCTTTCGATCACGGACATGATCAGAACGATAAAATCGGTTAAAAATATTATCCATATCTTTTCTTGTCATACCAATACCGGTATCCTCTACGCCAATCATACAGTCACCACGAATGTTACGGCAATAGATTCGGATGGTATCTCCATCCTGAGTATATTTTACTGCATTATCAATAAATACCCTGATTGCCTGTTTTAGAGCCTGCTTATCACCATATACATTAACATCCTCAAGGAAAGGTGCTTCGATTAATCGATTCGCAGTCACAAGTTTAGTTTCCTTTACCATTTCCTCAACGATTGGTCTCATATTGAATATCTTCTTCTCTAGCTTTAGCGTCTTCTTATCATGCCTTGATAGGAATAATAATTTTTCCACTAAATCTTGCATCGCTTTCGCTTCATTTTTTATCGCTTCAATCGATTCCTCTAGTATTTCTTGATCCTTGGAACCCCATCTGCTTAACATATTAATATAACCTTGAATAACCGCAATTGGTGTCCGAAGTTCATGAGAAGCATCCGATACAAATTGCTTCTGCCTTTCATATGATGTCTCTAATCGGTCTAGCATATTATTAAAAACAATAGCTAAGTCCTTTAGTTCATTCTTCGTTCCTTCCACATTTAATCGCTCACTGTGAAGGTTACCCACGGTCAAGCGATTTACTGTTGCGGACATGGATTGAATAGGCTGAAGAAGCTTAACATTGTCCTTCTTACCTTCTAGAATAATAAAGAATACGATTAAAACATATAAGATTGACATATTCCATAGCAAGGACCACAAACGATTATAGTCTTTCGTCATATTATAATAAAACTGTGCTCGGTATAGTATTCCTCCTTGGACAAATTCCATGTCATCATCAAGTATAAGTCGATGAGTATCGCTAGATTTTGTATAATGAATTGATCGAAAGATTCGTCCGAAATTTTTTACATCGTAGGTAACATCATTGTATACCTCTCGCCCCGTGTCCACTTCATACAAAACCATATTAACTCCTAGTTTTGAATAAGGATTTACCACAGCACCAAAAGATTCTCCATCATTCTCCAAATTTACAACAATTTCTTCTGCCATGTCCTCGTATCTTCCTTTTTCTATATTCAATTAAAGAATAGAAAAAATAAAGAAGAAGAGAAACCCATTAATAATTAATAGCTTCAAATAGTTCATGGCAATTCGGTTGGTAATAGAGAGTCGTATTCCTCCAAAAATGGCTTCTTTTTTTTCCCGATATGGTAGTATAATTTTCT
>DPVV01000191.1 GCA_003526525.1 Lachnoclostridium phytofermentans
CTCCTTTCGTGGTTATATAGAATAATAAGCACTAGAAATATATATATTCCCAAATGGTGTTTGACTGGTTCTATCCGAATATAATTAAAAAAAGCAGGTTTACACCTGCCTTAATGTTTAGCTTATATAGAGTTATATCAATTCAAAATGCCGAAACGCTTCTTTTATCTGCTCTTTCTTTTCATTAGGACATTTACAATGCTTTTTGGAATCCTCTTTATCATTATACGGTTGATGCACCTCAATACCACACTCTCTCTTTACCTCAGAGATATATGTGGAATGAATAAATGTACCGTAGGTGTCTTTTACATAGTTTTTAATATCAGCATAAGTAGTCTTTTTGTTCTGCTGACACTTTGCATCAATTTCAACCTCAAAAGACACATTATAATGTGGATTTCTTTCGTTGGACAAAAGAACAACCGTCTCCACATGGCTCGAGAGGACTTTTATAATGTCAACTCAACCCACTTTCGTTTAGGTAACATATTATAATAACTTCGACCGAGTTTCACGCTCATATTTACCATATTGTGTTAAAAACCATACAACTTCCTAAGACATACCGTTGACAGGCGAAAGGTTGAGAGGATGGGCAAAATGCCAAAATAGGCACACCTAAGTGATGGTTAAACTTCCTTTTGTTGGTCAAAATCATCCTCTGTGCATTTCCGAATAATACGCTTTGTTTTTCCCACAGGCAAAGGTACCTCTTCTTCAGAGAAATATTCGATATTCACTATCTCAACTATTGCAGTGTGATTATCCTTTCCGGCAGGAACCAGAACAGAATCACCAACTTCAATACTATCATCATCGGTTATGTAATAATAACTTTTGTAACCCTCGTCAAATGTTACACTGCAAAAGATATAATCATTTTTGCGACGTTTTACCTTTTCATAGATAGATGGGTCTAATATTTCTCCAAAACCATAAAATCTCATAAAGCTAAATACTGTTTCAGCAAAATCTGCAAAGTCATCTGGCAATCCATTTTTATCAAATGTTCCTTGAATAACACGCTGAGGATTTTTATTAAAATCAATGGTTATGGTATATTCCTTTATTTCGTTTGGGGTAGCAATTATATCCGGCGAATTGCCCTCAACATTATCGAACAAATAATCTGCATCCAGATCATCGAGCAGCCCTTCAACACCACCCTCTACTTTATACTTACGAGAAACAATGCAACCAGTCCCAATATTCTGAGTATGCTCAATAGTCTCCGTTTCTCTGTCAACTATCAGCTGCTCCGTATAATTCCAAGTTACATATTCAGTTTCTTCACTAATAGGATGTTTGGGTTTAATTTTTGTAACTCGGTGGTAATCAACAGTAATTCTATTTACCTTATCCGGTTTAAACCTACCATCAAAAACATACAAATCATCTATTTGTAAAGAGTCACGAATGAGGTCTGAAAGGTCGACTCCATCTACCTCAAAATTGGCACACAGCGAACCTCTGAATTTATAAGCCTTGCTCTCTGTATTGGTTATTTCCATTTCCCAATTACCAATATCTGTTGCAAAAATCTCGTCATATTCATTACTAAAATAAGCAGCTACTTTATTTAAAACATTTTCAGCTACTGCCTTTTCTATTTTATAATTTTTGGTTTGAGACTTTTCATATTTACCAAAGCCATCGCCAAATGAGTATGCAGAAAACCATACCCGTCCATCCGAATTTATTGTTATATGCTGCTCAACTATGTCATTGGGTTCAGGACAAGGTCCATAACCCATACCGTTAGAGACAATTCGTATCTTTTGGGGCATCCCTTTAAAGATAAAAGGGTTTTCTCCTGTAAGCATCGACAGCTTACTAAGTGCCAAAATAAACCATGAACGATTTTTAAAAGCCAGGATTTCTTCTCCAGTATATGCCCAATGATTAAAGTATCTCCATCTTGAATAAATTGCGGAACCCAGTAGAGATATATCTGTAACATCATCTATAACCTTATCCAATTCCTCGTAATCATGGACAGCTTTACCATAGAGTTGTTCAAAAGCATTACCACAGTCCATTTTAAATCCAAGTGCATCACAATCATCTGCCATATAATGGTCTACCAGTTCTATGTAATTAATTTTCTGGTCACGAAATTTATCGCACCATTTTACAGCAAAATCATAAACTCGTTTCATATCTGCCACTGTGGTCACCTCCGTTATTTATTCATTTAACATTATCCTATTGATTAAATCTTACACTGCATTTATTCCTTTACCAGATACTATATCCTGATTTTTTTGATGGCCTCTTTTTTTCTTCATCCAGGGTGTGATTGCGTTTTCCAAAGTCGGGGTCGAAAGCTGCAACCGTTGGATCATACCAATCAGCTTTTGCTTTTGCCCATTCAATCCATTTAAGTGTTGATTCATCAAGGCTTGCTTTGTCTTCCACAGCTGAAATATAAGCCCTTATCTTACAAGCCATATCATAATCATTAGCTTCATTCTCCAAAGCTTGTACTTTTTCCACCTCTTGATTATAGTGCTCACGTTTAAGTTCACGCTGGCGTTTCTCCTCTTCTTCTTTCCGATGAGCTTCTTCACGTTTTTCACGGGCGATACGAACATTCTCAGATTCTTCAAACAATGAAACAAGCATTTCTCCTAACCGAAGTTCTAATCCAATAGTTTCACTATCACGGATGAAACTATTTGCTTTTACGGAGAATCGAAGTTTACTATTCGGTATGTAGTCCCACTTTCTAAATTTAGGCTCATATGCCCAAGAACGTGATTTTTTATCCCTTTCATATTGATCCCATTGTTTTTGTTCATCTTTGGTCAATACATGTGGAACCTGATCCTGCCCCTCTGTTATAGTATAGAATACCTTTTCGTTCCTAATCATCAATGATAAATCGTCATTAACTGAACCTCCCAGCGCTTCTACATATTGAAACAGTGTATTCAGTATCCTATAAACTCTTGGAAACGTAACGTCAGAAATATCATTATACAAAAACGGCTCACCATCAGGAACACTTCTATATGTATCACGATTACGAGGAGCAAACTCATCACGATGATGGTTAGATCTCCATACTTTAATTTTCGCCTTATGGGAATTCAATTTTGAATGCAATTTACACTTATCATCCAAGATTGTAATTTGCTGCGCTGCAATGATTAAACGGATTCTTTCATCTTCACTTAAAAAGGAAAGGGCATCATCAGATTCGGCTTTTACTTCAGAATCATCAAACGATTTAATTCCTATTTTTTGTGCCGGCCCATCATATACTGGCAATGGAATCTGTTTCACTGGTTGCCCAGCATTTTTCATTGCCCAGTAACCTCTTGGTGGTACTGGTATAGATAAAGATTTGCATACCTTATGAATGGCTACATCGGATACCCCGTATCTTTTTGCTACAGTAGTTACCGGTTCATTCCAAACTTCATTATAAAGTATCTCCCGATCATATACATTCCTCTGACCTTCAACATATGTACGTTGGGGTTGAGTTTTCAATTCGACTTTTTGCAAATCAGTCGATTGAAGTACTGCTTCTTCAATTACTTGCGTAACATTAATTTGAGGTGGGATAATCTCTTTACTCTTAATACTATATTGAACTACAACTTCTTTTACTTCTGATGGTGGCAGAGGCTCCTTTTCTACTTCTTTTCCAATTGATAAACTTGACCAGTAAGATTGAGTTGGTGTAGGGATATTAGCGTCTTTGCATGCTTTTTTTAATTTGTCATAAGGGATGCTATATTTTTTTGCAACCCTTGATGTCGATATTGACCAGATTTCATCATATAACTGTTGACGTGAAAAAGTCATGTTTTCGTATTGAGCCATATCCTCACCACCATTTCTTATATTCAAACTCATTTCTTCATATAATATTGCCGTAGCATCTATTTTCATTAGTGCTTGACTATATAATTCTTTTGCCTTTTTCACCTCTTTTAATCTTCTTTTCCTCGCAATAAAAAACTTAAGTCATCCTTCATGGTTTTAAATTCTTGAATTATTGTTTCTAAGTTTCTTTCAATTCCTTCTACTTGCACTTCAGAAATTTTGCCATGATTGTAAGCAATTAGCCTTTCTGGAACAAAATTATATGACCAACTATCTGTATACCTATCTTTATTGTGAACAGCAAAACCTATAGGAAGTTTCTCTTCACGCATACCAAAACTCACTGCCATAGAAGAAACTCCCAAATAATCAGCAGCAATTTTACAAGTTATTTTTGACATCTTCCGGATTTCTTCATCACTGTACTTTGCCACAAGAACTCACCTCCAATCCAATCTAAATATAAAAATAACAGACTTTCCAGCAAAATTTAAATTTACGCAAATTTAAATTTACAAGAAAGTCTGTATAAACTTTAAATTAAGCGTTCTACATTTGTTCAAACATTTTCTGAGCATAACCCTTAATGTCATTTGTATTAATCATATTATACTTTTCTTTAACAGCACTAAAGTAAGTTCCAATCACTTCTTTCTCAATGGTTCGGTCTGATACTGCAGTCGGCGAAAGTTCTCCTCTAGTTGACAGCCACGGAGTTTCTGAATGTGTGAAGCCTTCAAGCACTTTCCCACTATAGCAACAAATATTCTTTATCACGCTATCCAAAATTGCTTTTTCGGAGGAAGAAAATACTGAATCATCAAATTCTTCATTTCCTTCAATAGGATCAAATCGATAATCACGATACCTAAAGTATATATCTCGATAGACAGGACCATGCACCCAGGCTTCACACTCCTCCGAAAAGAGGAATGTCTTATAAAAAGCATAATAAAATCCCTGAATATAATACAATGCTTTCTGTAATGCTAATGGCGTAATGTCTTCACATTGACTCAACAAATATTCAATTGCCAAATCTATCTTTGTCTTTGTACTTTCAGTTCTTCCAAGAAGTTCATTTACTGCTCTTTTACTCTTCTCATATGATGCAGTAGTTTTCAAATTTACTTTATTATTTTCCAATATTTCTGCATAATAGGCTGGGTCATCATAAAGCTTTTGCAGAGTTTCAGAATACTGCTTTGTTGGCATATCTCCATCGCAATATCGGGAAAATGTTTGTTCTCCCCAACCAAGCAAAAGAGAAAGCGGTCTTTTCCCAATTGCATATTTTTCTGGAATTGCTAAAATCACCTCAAGTGATACGATATTATTCTTTTCTCGATACGCATCATATAGTGCTTTCAAATTAAAATCATTTACCTCTGCAACATAAATTTCAGAGCCGCAGTCTACACAACGCGCTTCTTTTCCAATATAAGAATATTTTTCACCTTTAATAGTGCCTTCCAATTTCTTTTCATTAATAGTAAAAGTAACATCATTTCTACATTCTTCACAAAATACTTTTCTTTCACTCATAACAATGCCTCCTTTCAATTCCCGACTTACCTAAATAGGTAATCAATCGGCTTGTTTGGTTTATGAAAAGATATTACAACTGTACGACTTCCATTAGACATATCTATCACGTTAAATTTGGTATAAATATCTACTGTTTCTTCTGCTCCGTCAGCGTTAAACAATTGAACCTGTGGCACAAAAACATAAAGAACTTCATATTCAAAACCAATTTTTGTATTCTGCAAGGTATGACAAAAATCTTCTGTTCTGAGCTGTAATAATATTGATTTTTGTTTATCACTTCGAATATTATATTCATTAATAAAATCTACATTTTCCTGCCTGTTTTCATTTAGTGCTATCGTATATTTGTTATTTACCACACAATCTTTTATTTTATCAAGAATAGCATCTATCTGCTCTCTTGTGTAGTTCTGATTATAGTACGGATTCATTGCATCACCTCTTTGTAATACAATGATACTTTATTATATGTCATTTGTCAAGATTTATGCACTAATTAGTACATTTATATTTGTAAAATTTTTAAGACAGATACAAAAATGCACCCTACCAATAAAAGAAGGATGCATCTTCTGCTTTTTATTTACTTTATATCTTTACATCAATCTCCATCCCAGATTTAAAGGCAACAGTGACTTTCTCATCATGTACTGTAATCTTTTCTATCAGCTTACGAACTATCTGCTCGTCATACTCCTGTATAATACCTTTCTGCTCTTTTAGAAATTTTGTCATTTCAGCCATTCTTTGTTTTTGACTTGCGAACCCAGCATTCTTAGCTAGTGCAGCCTCCTTTTCATCTCGAAGTCGATAAATCTCATTGACAAGAATGGAATAATCTTGGTTGTTGTTTGCCAGCTTAACCAGTTCCTTTTGCAGCTGTTCCAATTTCCGTTCAATTAGTTCTGCCTCACTGCCATCGACCTGGTTCATGACTACTGCAATATTTCGATTTAGAATATCCATGAACTGTGTCTTGGATTCAAAAACGGAATTGACTGCCTGCACCACAGCTTTCTGCAAATCTTCTTCCCGTATGGTTCTTGCCGAACAATCAACTGCTGTTTTGTCAAGCCTGCTTGCACACCGCCACACGATGGATTTGCAGCCGTGGTTATTCCAATGGATTCTTCTAAAAATATCCCCGCAGTGTTCGCAGAAAACAATGGTTGATAAAGCATATTTGCTGCTGTAAATACGTTTCTTGCCACTTTCACCGCTTTTGATGTTACTCCTGCGTTCCATCTCTTCCTGAACCTGCATATATAAATCCCGTGGTATGATAGCATCATGATTATTTTCCACATAATACTGGGGAACAATACCATCGTTCTTAACTCTCTTTTTGCTAAGGAAGTCTACTGTGTAAGTTTTTTGTAAAAGAGCATCACCAATATATTTTTCATTCTGAAGTATTTTTTTGATGGTTTCTGGTCTCCACTTTTCTTTTCCCGCAGAGGTCAGAATACTATCTGCCATCAATCCTCTTGCTATCTCTATAAGACTCGCTCCTTCCAAATACTCACGGTAAATTCTTTTTACAACTTCCGCACCATTTGGCTCAATAACTAAATGACCTTCTTCGTCTTTTGTATAGCCTAGAAAACGGTTGTGGTTAATCTGGACAATTCCTTGCTGATAACGGTACTGCAATCCAAGTTTGACATTCTGGCTCAATGACTGGCTTTCCTGTTGAGCAAGTGATGCCATGATGGTAAGCAGCACTTCGCCCTTGGCATCCATTGTATTGATAGATTCCTTCTCAAAATATACTGGGATATTTTTTTCTTTCAGCTGACGGATATATTTTAAGCAATCCAGTGTATTTCGTGCAAATCGGCTGATGGACTTGGTCACTATCATATCGATATTTCCAGCCATGCACTCATCAATCATGCGATTAAATTCTTCACGCTTCTTTGTATTGGTTCCGCTGATTCCGTCATCAGCAAATATCCCAGCAAATTCCCACTCAGGGTTCTTTATTATAAAATCTGTGTAATGATCTACCTGTGCCTCGTAACTGGTAGCCTGCTCATCGCTGTCAGTAGAAACACGACAGTAGGCGGCTACTCTTAATTTTGGTATCTGTATTTCAGATGCAGTATTTCCAATCCTTGCTTTGGCTGGAATCACTGTTATGTTCCTTGCTCCCATTTTAACTCATCTCTCTTTCTATCAGACTGTAAGCAAATCCTTTGGAATTGTTCGGGGATTTTTTCTCTTGTCTTTTATTTTTTTATAGAACTCCTGCTGTTCTTTGTTATATTCCATAATAAAACATTCCTTTCAAAATAGTAATGTTTTATCTTATAAAGTTTATTTTGGAATAACAACGGATAAGGTGTTTGATACCTCTAAAAGAGTGTTTGACTAAAAATCTAAAAAAATATTGGTAAATATATGGTAATCCAGAAATAGGC
>DPVV01000369.1 GCA_003526525.1 Lachnoclostridium phytofermentans
GTAAAATTTAAATAATCCGTAGATGCCAGAAAATACTGATTTATTGGCTTCTTGTCGTTTGAAGCATCCTGCGGATTATACACCTTACGTTGTTCTTCCCATTCCCTCATACTCCTACGGACCTCCGGCATCTACATCCCATCCCATACTTCACTATTTTATATATTATGCGAGTCATTTTATGAATATGATATTTTTTCTTTTTATCTATATCTTGCTACCTTCAGTCCTTACTAATCTCTTTTTTGATACTTTCTCATCTTTTTACATTCTTTTATATCTTCTTTTTACTATCTCCTTTTTACTACTTTCTTTTATGCTCACTCCTTTTTACTATTTTCTAATATGCTCACTCATTTTTACTACTCTTATATGCTCACTACCTTTTCCATCCTCTTTAATACTATCTATCTTCCACTTCTTCATTACTATTTTTAATTACTACCTTTATTTTTACCACCTATTTTTTCACCACTTTTATTGTTTTCTTTTTACCGTATACTTCTATTTATATATTCCTTTTGCCAGATTTTTAAATACATAATTTGACATATGGTTTGCTTTATGCTACATTAATATTAGGTTTGCATTTCTAATATTGCATTATTCTCCATTTCTTATGGAGGATATTTATGACAGCAAAAAAAATAAAATTATTTTTCTTATCTCTTATCTTAATTTTCATATGTACAACTCCAATCCTTCCCAATCAAGCATCTGCTTCCTCTTTTGTCATTATTCTTAGGCAAGATGTTACTTTAAATATTGGTGAAGAATATCAATTATTTCCACTCTCCAACACAATTAACATTCCACAATTTAAAAGCAGTAACTCAAAAGTTGCTACAGTCAGCGCTCTTGGAAAAGTCATAGCGAAAAAACCTGGTACCACCAAAATCACAGTAACCGTAGGGAAAGAAAATACAACCTGTCAGATTACTGTGAGAGAGACAAAAATAACTCTAAATGAACAAAAAGTCTCCCTCGAAAACGGAGAGACTTTTCGTTTAAGTGCAACTACCTCAGACGGATCTTTTGTTACCTATAAAAGTAGTAAAAAATCGGTAGCTACCATCGATGACACTGGTTTAATTACTGCCGTGAAGCCAGGGACTACAACTATGACAGTAAGTGCGAATGGCACCAAATCACTTTGCAATATAACAGTAAAAAAACCAACGGTTAAATTAGACCGTACTAGTATTAAAATATTTCGTGGGCAAAGCTATACTCTAACCGCATCTGTTTCCTCACGCATTTCCCCTACCTACAAATCTAATAAAAAGTCCGTTGCGATTGTAGATTCCAATGGCACAATCACTGCGATGAAACACGGGGTTGCAACCATCACTGCAACAGTGGATGGTGTTTCTACTACTTGCATCGTAACAGTAAAGCAGCCTGAAATCACCTTAAATCAATATGAGATACATATGGAAAAAGGAGATCGTAAAACTCTATATGCTACAGTATCCTCAGGAAATACTCCTGTCTTTAGTACAAGTAATTCCAACGTAATTACTGTAGATAAAGCTGGTAAGATATCTGCCATTAAAAAGGGGACTGCTTATGTGTATTGTCAAGAGGACGGCGTTAAAGTAAAGTGTAAAGTTATAGTATCTGAGTAGTACAAATATTATATTTTCATGAATTAAAACTTCAAACAAAGAAAAGTATACTTCGCTAGTTTTTCTTTGCCATGTACAAGAAAAGCTAGCTTTAATCACATTTCCTTGTAATGAATTATTATTATCTTTGGAGAATAATGCAACAAACCTAATATCAAAAATAATCTTTTTCACAATATTTCGTGAAAATACCAAGTTTATACTTGCGAATAAAAAGAAGAAACTGATTCCTCCTTCCAAATGCTATTTGCATCTTAAGGAATGTCAGTTTCTTCTTTTATTTTTCTAAACCATTAGATATCGGATTTATAGCATATACTCCCCAAGTATATTCATAGGATACAAAGTGTTTCGTCTCCCTAATATTTTGTATCTTTACTTCATCCTCTGTACTAAATAACTCTTATCATCATTTGTGATAATCATCTTTTATTATCCTTTGAAATAACTAACTCTAATTATCTTTTGTAATAATTAACTCTTAATTTCCAAGATTAGCTCCCATTGTCTTATATGCAGAAGTACTACTTAACTTTAAGAAATTACCTAAGTTAACTGAGCCATTGGAATTTCTTAATGTTTGATGTAAATTTGTACTACTAGCTGGAGCTGATAAGGACACAAAGTCTGAGGTCTTAACACCTGTTGTATTCAAGGTTCCATAGCTTCCACTTCTTGTATTTACACTTGAAGTCGAAGTTATAAGATAATACTTAGAACTATTATAAAAACTACAGTTCGTTGCAGTTCCCTTATATTTATCACTTGAGACAGACTTTGTGCTGAATGTAATAATATTGGTAAAATAATTATTGGATGTATCCGCCCTTGCAAAATCAAAATTGGACTTACCTCCATCCGCTAAACTATTATTAAAAGAAGTACAATTTTTTAATGTTATAGGACCTGGGTTAGAATTATCGGTAAAGCCATGGTTTTTATTTTCAAATGCAATACAATTTTCTACGTTGTGAGCTACTGCGATACTTGAGCCACCGAGTTTAAATCCATTACCATCACTATTTGCAGTGAAAACACCTGAACTTGTTGCACCATTGCGGAATGCAACACAGTTTCTCAATGTTACACTACCAATTTTTCCGGTATCTGTTTTCGTATATAAATCCCAACCATCATCTACGTTATTGTATGCAATACATCCATCAAAAACGTTTCCTTCTCCACTAGTTAATTTTGCAGCAAATCCATCTGCATTCTCACCAGTGGCAGGATCGTAACTGTTAAAGGAGGTACAGTTTTTTATAAGGTTATTAGAAGGCCATCCTGATATACTTGTTAAACTAGAATTTCTTCTGCTTAACTGTAATCCAGTATCACGGTTAGCTTCTAATACACACATTTCTATAATGTTATTATTACCACTTATAAAGATACCATTATCAGCAGCTCCATACACACGGATACCATAGATATGCCAATAATTTGCGTCAAGTTGAATCCCTCTTGCATTCGTATCAGTACTACCGTATGGCTGAGAAGAAAAATTAAGCGTTACACTCCCATTATTGTATGGTATTAATTTGATTCGTGCACTGGATGTACCATTGGTTCCTACTGGAATTGTTATTTGTGTACTATAAGAATAAGTACCTGGTAACATATAAATGGTTTGCCCAGCTTTCGCAGAACTGATCGCTCCCTCTAATGATTTAGGATTGGAATATGTACCACTTGCACTTGCAGAACCATTGTTTGAGACATATACTTCATTGGATGAAGTTGGTGTAGGTGTAGGTGTTTGAGATGGATTTGCTGTTGGCGTCGGTGTTTGAGATGGTTTTACTGTTGGAGTTGGTGTCGGAGTCTGTGTAGAATCCGTCTTAACTACCTTAAAATAGTAGTAACTAATACCATCATCTGGTGGATAAATAACATAGGTACCGGAATTTGGTATTGTAAAAGTCATAGCTGTAATGTTATCAGCTACTGCAGTATAACTTTCAAGATCCTTTCCGTTCCCATAAAGCGTTACATTTCTTGAAGTACTTCCAGAACTCATCGCATAAACGGTTAGTTGACCTGCTCCAGAGGCAGTAAAAGAGATAGCTCTTTTACTAATGGTACCCTTTCCGCCCGATTTTACTCTATTCGTGTAGGATACACCACCATAAGATTTATTAGAGTTATCTACTTCCCAAATAGATCCTCCCGTAATAAATGTAAATCCATTTACAGTAAAATCCGACGAGTATTGTCCAACTGTCATTGAATTTGATACATTTAATTCATGCGTTGTCGTCGTTGCTGCTAAAGTCTCAACTGATTTCATCATAGGTAAAAATAGTCCGAACATCATCGCTAGAGTAACAACAAATGCTACCCGTTTGCTAATCTTCCCTAATTTCATATTTACCTCCATTTTGCGCTTCGCGCCCTCTCATAATTAGAACATAGAAATCTTATTGATCTTCTTTGAAAGAAGGACTGCTCTCACTGTTATAGCTTACTTTAAGAGTGAAGTAAACTTCTTTCTGACTTTCTTAGAACATGAATAAACACATAATCAAGTAGTTCAACTAGGAATGAACGCTAACCTCCTTTCACGCATAAGGAATAGCAGAATGTAAGTGATTACATATGCCGCCCCTATGCTATCACTCTAATTCCTTAGATGATGTAACTTACGTACAAAATATTAGTACTATAATCATAAATGTAAATGTAAGTATTTACAATATTAAACATGACGAAAAAACACACCAAAATATGTATATTATTCACAATTTATTAATGTGTATTTAAATTTTTATAAACATAATGCATAATATTAAA
>DPVV01000119.1 GCA_003526525.1 Lachnoclostridium phytofermentans
TGTTATACATACATTGGCTCTCTATTTTTCAAATCTTTAATTTTTATATATGAATGGGCTATATTGCTTTGAACCATAAAGTTCTTAGCCTTTATTATCTCTTTATCAATATCTAGTATTTTGGTTGCTTACCAATCGTAGCAAGAATACCACCATCGACATAAAGAATATGACCATTTACAAAGTCAGATGCCTCCGATGCTAAAAATACAGCTGGACCTGTCATATCTTCCGGTGTTCCCCATCGTGCAGCTGGCGTTCTTCCAATAATAAAATCGTTAAAAGGATGACTCTCCTGACGAAGTGCTTCGGTCTGAGAAGTTTCGATATAACCCGGACCAAGGCCATTGCATTGTATATTATATTCACCATACTCCGATGCAATATTCTTTGTAAGCATCTTTAATCCACCCTTAGCAGCGGCATACGCTGATACTGTCTCACGTCCTAATTCGCTTGTCATAGAGCAAATATTAATAATTTTGCCATGACCTTTATTTATCATACCTGGGATTACTGCCTTAGATAGAATAAATGGCGCGTTCAAATCAACATCTACAACTTCACGAAATTCCTCAGCTGTCATATCACACATTGGAATTCTTTTTATAATACCTGCATTATTTACTAAAATGTCAATAACACCAACTTCACGTTCAATCTTTACAACCATTTCTTTTACTTGTTCTTCGTTTGTAACATCACAGACATATCCGTGAGCTATAATTCCGTCTTTTTTATAGTTTTCTAATGCACTATCAACAGAAGATTGACGTGATCCATTTACAACAATTGTTGCACCTGCTGTAGCATATGCTTTTGCAATAGCATAGCCGATTCCGTGCGATGCACCAGTAATTAATGCTACTTTTCCTTTTAATGAAAATTTCTCCGTAAAACTCATAGTTATCTCCATCTACGCTCTGCGATGCGTACTTTTCTTAGTTAAACACGCAATTTTGTTTAACCTTTTTTCTTACGTAAACTATCTATAAGCCTTGATACAGCTAGCTTCCCCTTTCTATTTCATCTAATACCTATATGAAGCGAAAAAGAAGACCTGTGTCTTCTAGGCATAATTCTTGTTAACGATAGTTATATACTATGTTCCCGTAATTTCTGCATCACCAATTTTACGGTATTTGTCGCTATCTGTCAATTCTGTCTTCCCTTGGCAGTTTCCATCATATAAAAAGAATGGGCTCGATTTGAACCCATTCTTAATCAATACTTTATTTTTTTAGTTAGTTCCATAATACTGTCCTAATGATATACCGTTCGCACCAAGAGGTACCTGATGGTCTAGACCGATAAATTTTCCACCTGACTGCCATAATGCAGGTTTTAATAATGCATATTTTGCTTCATCCCAAGTTTGCCAATCATAGCCTAGTAAACCTCCAGTATCACCTGAGTTCGGATTGATACACCAGAATGTATGATGGATATGATTACTTACTATATAATCTCTTAATAATGTCATCCATTTCTGGTTCTTTCCTCCATCCATAAACCCTCCCCACTCACCTATTAAAAGTGGAGCAATGCCTTTATCTTTAATATATGCCCAAGTATTATACCAATAATCATTTAACAGGGTCTGAGTTGTAAAATCCTTATCAAACCATGGTTGATTGTATACGGAAGGGCCATAATCATGAGGTGAATATACGATCTGGCTATTGAGGGTACCTATATTAATTGGATAATCCTTTACTCCTCTTAAATTTCCACCCCACCAAGCACTATACCATGGAGATTGGTCACCGGTAGCTCCCCATACATCCGGTGTATTATAGTTATAACCCTTTTCAGTTTTAGGGTACTGTTCAACCCCTTCAATCATAATTAATAGTTTAGGATTTTTGGCAAGTATTGCTTTAGCACATCTTTCTGCTGCATATTTCCAGTTATTTTCATCTGTGGAATTATCCCATTTTGCCATATTGGTAGGAGTTGTTGGACTATATCCTCTCTGTCCATGTGGTTCATTTTTTATATCAAATGCCAGAATAGTATCGTCATTTTTATATTTATCAGCCAGCCATGCTTGAGTATTGATCCACTTATCTGTGGTTATTTCACCTGCAGTAGTCGTAGTTAATCCATACCATAACGGATAGTTATGACCTGAATTATTGGCATCCGGACTATGGACATCTACCATTACTTTGATTCCCAACTGTTTGCAGTATCCCATAATAATATCAAATATTTCCATGCTATTTTTTACACTATTTGTTACAGGATCATAAAAATCAGGGTTGCATACATAATATGGCGGATTATTGACAGCAGTAACACTTGAAACTTTATTAGGTTTACCAACCATCCAACTATACAAAAGTTCCGTGGATATTGGAACTCTTAATAATCCTATTCCTCTGTTTGCAATATTAGTTAACATCCCCTTAATATCATACCATGCACCATGAAATACATTCTCAGTACAGTTAAAACCAAACCAATTCGCACCGGTCAACCAAACCTCATTACCATTCATGTCATAAATCTTATTACCAACACAATGCAGCCAGTCATCATTATTCGTATCAGCAGCATATGCCTTTTGACCAACATTAAAAAAGCATGTAGTAATAAAAATCGTTACTATCAAAAACAATGAAACTATTCTTCTGATTTTACTCATAAAAAAATTTCCCCTTTTCCTAATAATTTTTATAGCTCCCTATATGAGTGATCTCCAAAAAATAACACCTCCCCGATATTTTTTCCCTGTACC
>DPVV01000117.1 GCA_003526525.1 Lachnoclostridium phytofermentans
AATCCAACATTCTTAAGTGTCATATAATAAGGAACTATACCGCCACCAAAATACATAGTGAATATAAATGCTATATTCAAAAATTTTCGTACTATCAAATCTTTTCTAGACATTGAATATGCAAACATGCTTGTCGCCAAAACAGCAATTGGGGTACCTATTAGCGTTCTCTTAACAGTAACTAAGATTGAATCCACAAAGTTTCTATCAGTTAAGACTGTTATATAAGGTTTTAAACTAAATTCTCTTGGCCAAAAATATAGCCCCCCCCTTATTGCATCCACAGGGTCATTTATGGAAATAATGAATATGTTCCAAAATGGATATAGCGTTACTAGAACAACAGCAACCAGCAAAAAATATATAATACAATTAAGGACAATGTCTTGGATATTATTTTCTCTTATCGATGCTTTTTTCATATTAGTCTCCATTCTTCCGTGTGAAAATCTTTACTTTCACACTTGTAACCATGCTTGCTCAGTAGTCCGGAAGTCCTTTCTTAAACATTTTAGAATAATCCTTCCTCGCCAAATTTTTTGGTAATAATATTGGCCAAGGATAAAAGTGTAAAAGAAACAATCGACTTGAACATACCAACGGCAGAAGCATATGAGAATTCACCTTTTCTTAATCCATACCGGAAAACATAAGTATCAATTACATCTGCATAATCCATTATGGAATCATTCTGCATGATTAATTGTTGTTCAAAGCCAGCATTCATAAGATTTCCAATTGCTAAAATTAATAGAATTGAAATTGTTGGTTTTAATGCAGCTAATGTAATATACCACATTTTCTGCAAACGTGTTGCACCATCAATATCCGCAGCTTCATACTGCTGTTGATCAATTCCCGATATAGAGGCAAGATAAATAATTGCATTGTATCCCATTATCTTCCATGTATTTGCAAAAGCAATAATCCACCAAAAGTATTTTCCTTCCTGAAAAAAGTATACTGGTTCTTTCACTAAGCCGAGTCCCATAAGTATATTGTTGATTACACCATCACCAGAAAGTATTGTAATAAATATATTAGATGCAATAACCCAGGATATAAAATATGGTAAATACGATGATGTTTGCACAAATTTTTTAAACTTAAGATTCTTCACTTCATTCAGAGCCAATGCCAAAATGATCGGTGCCGGGAAAGACAGTAATATTGTTAAAAAACTCATTCCCAAAGTATTACGCATTATAATTGCAAAGTCAGAATTTTGAAAAAAGTATTTAAACCAATCCAATCCTACAAATTGCGACGTAAATAGTTCTTCTAAAAACGGTTTGCCAGTTGGAATATAATTGACGAACGACATATACAAACCAACCATAGGTCCATAGCATATTACAATTACCCATATTATTGCCGGAAGTAAAAATAAATACAAATATCGCTGACTCCAAAGTTTCTTAATTGTTCTATTTTTGATAACTTTATTGTTATTCATCAAACCATCTCCCGATATGTCTATTATGTATATATTAATTATCCTAATTAATATTTTATTATAAAATATCAACATGCTCAATCATAAGATATGTATAAAAATGTAAGTAACTAAACATATTTAACATTCTAAAATATTAAATATATACAAATATGCTTATT
Source organism: Lachnoclostridium phytofermentans (assembly GCA_003526525.1). Classification (GTDB taxonomy): domain Bacteria; phylum Bacillota; class Clostridia; order Lachnospirales; family Lachnospiraceae; genus Lachnoclostridium. Next base: position 1,618 of record DPVV01000117.1, read on the forward strand.
TATATAAGAAAATAACGATTATTATCCTTAGTACATTTAACTTTGGAATTACTGATATTATAGCGCCCATGCTGGGCGCATCAAAAAGAGGAATCAGCAAGCTGATTCCCCTTTTTCTATTCTCTATACATATTATCAGAACTTAAAACGTGTTCCGATAATCAGATGGACGGTGCAAAAAGCGCACCTTTATCAGAAGTTTATAAAGTAAATTTCTGATAATTATATTATTAATCTTCTTTATAATCCTTAATACTAAAGCTAATACGGCCCATCTTATCCTTACCAAGGCATACTACTTTAACAACATCTCCTAAGGTTAACACGTCTTCTACGTGATTGATTCTTTCTTTGCTAATCTTAGAGATATGAACCATACCTTCTTTACCAGGAGCAAATTCAAGGAATGCACCGAATTCTTTGATGCTGATAACCTTACCTTCAAATACCTGACCTTCTTCAAACTCAGTTACGATAGTACGAATCATATTGATTGCCTTATCCATCATGTCCTTGTCTGTTCCACAAACGGATACTGCACCCTCATCATTAATGTCAATCTTAACACCTGTCTGCTCAATGATTGCATTGATTGTCTTACCTCTCTGACCAACAACATCACCAATCTTTTGAGGATCGATTTGAATCTGGATAATCTTAGGCGCATACTTACCAACTTCTGCTCTTGGCTCAGCGATTGCTGGAGTCATGATTTCATTGATAATATATTCTCTTGCTTCCTTGGTTGTCTTAATCGCTTCTTCGATGATTGCTCTTGTTAAGCCATGAATCTTAATATCCATCTGAATTGCAGTGATACCATCATGAGTACCAGCAACCTTAAAGTCCATATCGCCAAAGAAATCTTCAAGACCTTGAATATCTGTTAACACTAAATAATCATCATCTGTATCACCAGTTACCAAACCACAAGAAATACCAGCAACCTGTTTCTTAATTGGTACACCAGCTGCCATCAAGGATAAGGTTGAAGCACAAACACTCGCCTGAGAAGTTGAACCGTTAGATTCCATAGTCTCAGATACAGTACGGATTGCATATGGGAACTCTGCTTCACTTGGAAGAACAGGTACTAATGCTCGTTCTGCTAATGCACCATGACCGATTTCACGACGTCCTGGTCCTCTAGATGGCTTTGTCTCACCAACGGAATAGGATGGGAAATTGTAGTGATGCATATATCTCTTACTTTTTTCAGCTTCATCAAGACCATCTAATTTCTGTGCCTCTGATAAAGGAGCTAACGTAGTTACTGTTAATATCTGAGTTTGACCACGTGTAAACATACCGCTACCGTGTACTCTAGGAAGTAAATCTACTTCCGCTGCAAGACGACGAATCTGGTGGATTTCTCTACCGTCTGGACGCTTGTGATCTTTTAAGATCATCTTACGAACTGTCTTCTTCTGATATTTATAAACTGCTTCATCAATTAAAGAAAGCCAATCTGGATTACTTTCTTCAAAGATTTCAGCTAACTTATTCTTAATCTCACGGATATTTTCTTCTCTAACCTGTTTCACATCAGTAAATACTGCTTCTTCCATCTGTTCTGGAGTAACAACCTCTTTGATTGCTTCAAACATCTCTTCTGGAATTTCGCAGCTAATATAGCCATGTTTTTCTTTTCCAAATTCAGCAACAATCTTATCAATAAACTGAATTACTTCCTGATTTACCTCATGAGCAGCAAAGATAGCTTCTAGCATCTTATCTTCTGGTACTTCATTTGCACCTGCTTCAATCATGATAACTTTATCTCTTGTTGAAGCTACTGTTAATGCAAGATCAGATACAGCTTTCTCGGCAGCTGTTGGATTAAATACAAGCTTACCATCTACAAGACCAACTTGAGTTGTTGCACATGGTCCATCGAATGGAATATCAGAAATTGCTACAGAAATAGCAGAGCCAAGCATTGCCGTTAACTCTGGGCTACAATCTGGGTCTACAGACATTACAAGGTTGTTTAATGTAACGTCATTACGATAATCTTTTGGGAACAAAGGTCTCATTGGACGGTCAATAACACGAGAAGTTAAAATTGCATTTTCACTTGCTTTACCTTCTCTCTTATTAAATCCACCTGGTATCTTACCGACTGCATATAATTTTTCTTCATACTCTACACTTAATGGGAAGAAATCGATTCCTTCTCTTGGCTTATCAGATGCTGTAGCTGTAGATAATACTACGGTATCGCCATAATGCATAAATGCAGCGCCATTTGCTTGCGCTGCAACTCTACCAACATCAACACTTAATGTTCTGCCGGCAAGTTCCATGGAAAAACTTTTGTACATATTGTAATCTCCTTTAATTATTATATGAGAACTATTGTCCTCTTGTGGAGATTCCGAAACAACTGAAAACATCACTACACTCCATCAGAAACAGGAAGTAATGGTTTTTTCAGAAGTCTCGGGAAATATCTCCACTTTACTCTATCGATGGGTTAAGTATATCTATCCATAGGATAACCCACTTCTTTTAATTATAACACTCCACCCATTAAATTGCTACTAAAATATATCTTGATTTCACGGTAAACACTGTTTTGCACAAAAATTCAGTATGTCCCGCTGATGAATAATCAAGTGGTTTTGAATATATAAAGTGAACTAAGTTTTTTATACTGTTTCAGGTGTGAAAATGCCATATACGCAAGCACACTAAAAAAACTATTTTAATATTTTAATAATGAATGGCAAATCTAGTTTTTGTAGTTGCTTTCCCTTTTGAAGCAAAGTAATAATAGTTCCTGAAATACCATAAACTTATCAAAGTCCTTCCTTATACTCACTAGGTGCCATGCCTGTTTCATTTTTGAATACCCTACTAAAATATCGGTAATCCTTATAACCACATATTTCACTAATCTCATTGATTGTTAATTCTTTATTACTTTCCATAATTGAAATAGCCATTTTCATTTTTTTCTCTGTAATATATTTATTCATTGGCATACCTTTCTTTTTCTTAAACAAGCGTGAAAGGTATGCATAATTATATCCAAATTTATCAGCAACCTGTTCAAGACTTTCAATTTCTAAATAAGCTGTATCCACAAATTCACAAATCTGATCTTCTATTTTTTGTTCCTGCCAATTTTCAATATATCTACCAAATTTCTTAAATACTGTCATCAGATTTTCAACCAAATCGTTTGCTGTAAGTGAAACACCAATTTTTTTAAGAAGCTCCTCCTGTAGATTCTGTATAATTTCCAAATCATACTTTTGCTTACTAAATTCAAGTAATCTTAGCATGTATATTGATACCTTTTCTACACTATCCTGGGTAGCTTGGTTATGAATCATATAAATTAATATACAATTAATATCCTCAAGAAACTGCTGCATATTCCCATGCTTCAGATAGGCTTTTACATATTCCTTCAATTTCATTTTTACGATTTCAATAATTTCACTATTTACGTAATCCTTTTCTCGTTCCAAAATGTAAATCTGATTTTGTTCAATCTTTAACTGATGCTTCAGCAAATTCCGAAGTTGTTTTGTTATTCCCCATATTTCCTCACGTGGTATCTGATTCTGGGAATATACAATATGGATTGTCACTTCCGCAAGAAATTCCGACAGCAGCTGGTTTATTTTTTTTAATACCTTTTCAATCTCAACCTGAGACTTTTCATACTTAAGGACTAATACCTTTTGATTAAAAACATGTTCATCTGACAAGTACCATGGGCAACCTTCCGGAACTGCCTTTTCCACAATCTCCTTCCACGGAATCTTGCCCAATAAAGCGTCATAGAACTGGATAACCTCTTCTTCTGTTGCATCATAAACTAAATTTCCTATACATAACAAACCAATCTGATAGTAGCTAGCATCATACTGCTCCATATTATAAAAATCCGAATATATAATTTTTCGTTCCATGGAATGAGTCACAGACACAATACTTTTTCTAATATCGTATAAAATCTCTGCTAAGGAATCCTTTTCAACTGGCTTTAATATATAATTAAAAACTCCATGTTTTATGGCCTGCTGTGCATAGGAGAAATCAGAAAAACCACTAACAATAACAACAATTACTCCTGGGTAAAACTGATGAAGCTGATGGGCTAGTTCCATACCATCCATGGTAGGCATACAAATATCTGTGAATATTACCCGTGGATTATGAATACGAATTAGCTCTAAGGCTTCCTTGCCGTTTCCAGCCATTCCAACCACTTCAAATAAAGAATCTGCTTCTTCTATTTTACTAGCAATATTCTTTCCAATTATAATTTCGTCCTCCACGACTAACACCTTAATTTTTTTCAACCTGTCATCACCTTTTTTTCATCCTCTTCTTTTGGCAATACTCCCCCTATTTTTACATATCCGTCCTTACATGGCTTTATTTCAAAAATAAA
>DPVV01000099.1 GCA_003526525.1 Lachnoclostridium phytofermentans
AAATGAAAAACAAATTTTAGAACGGGCATACAACGAATATGTGGACTTAAAGAAGAGTAATTTATGGGGGAACAAAAAATATTTTTAAAATGAACCCAGTGATATCAAGGAGTCACATTTATAGAGATATGATGTATTATCTCTATAGCAAGCAGGGTACGGAACCAGCAATCGCACAGGAAAGTGTACGATTGTTGGTTTTTTTATGTTATGCTACATTTCCTGCTTGATATAATTTGTAAAGAATCTTTAAGTTTGATATTATTGTATTAGGAATTTATAAACAGGAATTTATGGAGGTAAGTTAGATGTTAGAATTTAAATATGATACTCAATTATTGATTGAAGGAGAAAATCTTGATGAAGATGCTATCAATGATTATTTCACAAACAATTTTAAAGGAGATTGTCTCTTGGCAGTAGGAGACCAAGAGCTTATTAAGATCCATTTTCACACTAATGAGCCATGGGAAGTATTGGAGTATTGTTCATCGTTGGGAGAAATATATGATATCGTAATTGAAGACATGGACAGACAAGCAAGAGGATTACACGGTTAACAAATTCATATTTGTAATACGTTATAATACTCACCGACTGAACTATGTAATTAAAAAAATGGTGAATAGTTTAACTACCTATTCACCATTTCTAAAAAAGAACAATTTAAACTTCAACTTTAATGTCTCGGATTATTCCCAACTAAAATAATTCCCTGTGTTATCGCTGTAGTTACATTAGTTTCAAATTGAAGATCCAAGGAATCAAGTCTTGTTATTAACTCTCCCTGTGTTGTCACCACATATTTTGCTGGTAGACGATTTAGTGCATATGAAGCAATATCTAAGCGGCATTGCTCACATTTACAACAGTTGAAGGAATCTATAATATGATCTATTTGTTTAATCACGAGATCCTCCATTAAATTATGTAATATCTTATCCATACAATATTACCCCCATATACATTATTAAACTGCTATTTTCATAACAAGTGAAGCAGCTTACTGGTCAATCTTGTTCTCACAGTTCTTTTATTTCCAGTACTTTATTGCTGCACGTAATGGGCCCCCTTGCATTAACATGCTATATCAATAATTTACCACTTAGCTAATTATTTGTAAAGAGTGTGCGTTGTTTTTTAATTTAGAGTTTGATATAATGGAAATCGTGGTAAAATCTAATTGGTACTAGTATTATATAAGTTGAACTATTATACTGCTTCAGGTATAAAAATGCCATATACACAAGCAATTTCACACCTGAAACCAGCAGAAAACAAAAGTTCATCATATATAGGTAAAACTATGGGAATCCTATCTATTGTTAGGAATGACGAAAGGATAGAAGCAATGAGCATAAAAAATGAAAATGAGCTCCAAGAGACTAGCTTAATAATTAAGCTGTGGAAGAAATTTGTAAATCGTGAAACGATAACCTATGCGATTGCAGGGGTGTTAACGACATTGGTTAATTTAATTTCCTTTGATTTAATCGCAAATAAAATGCATGTTAATGATCTGGTAGCCAATGTTATTGCTTGGATTTTAGCAGTTAGTTTTGCTTATTTAGTAAATAACTTTTGGGTATTTCACAGTGGAGTAGGTAATGAAATTGAAAAAATATTTAAGTTCTTTGGGGCAAGGTTAGTAACACTTGGCATTGAGGAAGTGGGTATTCTTTGTTTTGTTACCTGGTTACATTTTAATAATATGGCTGTGAAGCTTGGATTAGCAGTTATTGTTATTATCGTAAATTATATTTTTAGTAATTTATATATTTTTAATAGGGACATGGATGAGAAGTAATATACCAAGTCCCGTGGAAAGGGTTCAACAATGGAAAAAGCTATCGTAACGTTAAAAAAAGGGGAAGGAAGATTTTTAAAATCAGGTGGCCTATGGATATTTGATAATGAAATCAGTCAGGTTAGTGGTGAATTTAAAAATGGAGATTTAGTAACTGTTCAAGATTTTGATGGTTATTGCATGGGAACTGGTTTTATTAATGAAGTGTCAAAGATTAGAATTCGTATGATGAGTAGAGTAAAAGATCAAGAGATTACAGAAGAATTTCTTAAAAATCGATTACTCGCAGCATGGGAATATCGTAAGAAGACAGTGGATACCAGCAGTTGTCGTGTTATATTTGGGGAGGCTGATTTTTTACCTGGTTTAGTTATTGATAAATTCTCTGACGTTTTGGTGGTTCAATCATTAGCACTTGGTATTGATCGTATGAAGGATGTGATAGTACGATTATTAAAAGACATCTTGCTAGAAGATGGAGTTATCATTCGTGGTGTATATGAACGAAGCGATGCGAAAGTAAGAACCCAAGAAGGCATGGAGCGTGTCAAAGGTTTTCTTGGAGAGCCTTTTGATACGAATGTTTTGATAACAGAAAATGGTGTAAAGTATTACGTAGATGTTGAGGATGGTCAGAAGACTGGATTTTTCCTGGATCAAAAATATAATCGATTAGCAATCCAACGTCTATGCAAGGATGCGAAAGTATTAGATTGTTTTACTCATACTGGTTCATTTGCCTTAAATGCTGGAATTGGTGGAGCAAAAGAAGTAATTGGTATTGATGCATCCGAATTAGGTGTATCTCAAGCCGGGAAGAATGCTGAGTTAAATGGATTAGAAAAGATCGTTCGTTTCCAATGTGAGGATGTCTTTGAGTTACTACCTCGTTTAGAGGAGTCAGGTGAGAAATTTGATGTAATTATTCTTGATCCACCTGCATTTACAAAGTCAAGAAATTCAGTAAAGAATGCCATTAAGGGATATCGTGAAATAAATCTAAGAGCTATGAAGTTAATTAAAGATGGCGGATATCTAGCAACGTGTTCTTGCTCACACTTTATGACACAGGAGTTATTTACGGAAACAATTGGACAGGCTGCTAGAAATGTTCATAAGCGTTTACGTCAGGTAGAATATCGTACTCAGTCACCGGATCATCCTATTCTTTGGGCAGCAGAGGAATCTTACTATTTGAAATTCTATATTTTCCAAGTATGTGATGAAAAATAATAGATAGTATCTTTGCTAAAGATGTTTGAATCGACACGATAAATAAAGAGAAAAGCTGTACTTCCAACATTAATTTGTTGAAAGTACAGCTTTTTCTATGATAGTATAGCTTTTTCTGTTCATGAAATTGAAAGTTAACATAGCGTACTTTTTCTTGTTTATTTATAGTACGTGCAATTGTTCTTCAGTTTATCGAGTGATATGATACGTTATAAATAAAGTATCACTTAATAACCGGTGGTTGAAAGAGTCTAAGTTCGCCGTTTTGAGGCTTATAAGCATATACATTAACCTCATTATAATCACGGAAAAATATAAAGTTACTGGTGCAACAAATTTGCTTATAATCTCCTTCTCTGATAACCTTCTTCTCCAGTGTGGCAAGGTTTATCTGGCCAAGATGATTATTGTCACCGCCATCTACTTGGTAGAAGATATAATTCCCGTCCATGCTGATATTATATGTAGAGCAAAATTCATCAATTAGGATGGTCTTATTGTTTCCCTGATAGTCAATACGGCAGAGAGCATAATTATCTTCTATAGATATGTAGTAGATTCCTTCTGGCCTTGCAATTGGCATATAGCAATTACTATTTAAAATGGTTTGTACAGTATTGTCTGTTGTGTCCATAGCATAGATACTATGATCTAAATCAGCGCCTGCAAAGTACATAGAACCCTCATGGTAGGAGGCAGGAAGGATAGGAGAATCAGCTAACCTAGTCTCATTCTTTGCATCGATTCCTACACTATAAAACTGAATCCCTGTTTTCGGCGAATAATGTTGATAGTAAATCGTATTTCCAAACAATGAAAGTAAACCGCTTGGCTCAGCATATAGCTGCACACTATTATTTCCATTATCTTTATTGATTCGATAGATACCGGAACAATAGAAGAGAAAGATACTTTTTGTTGGTTTCACTTTTGTATTATTTTCTCTGGAATAATAGATGTAATTATCATCTACGTTGATATAACGTGCTTTATCATCGTTTATTTTCATTATATTATTACATTCTAAATCCATACTGTACAAGGTTCCATCATCATTAAAATTACTAAAATAAACCCTACCATCTTGTTCGCAAAAAGTTCCACCGTTATATAAATTACCTGCGGTATTTCCTATATAATCTTTTGTATTATAATGTACTTTTTCGTCTTGTTTGTTGATCAGAACTAAGATAATTAGTACAGCGGGTATTAATATGATAGCAAGAAATCGCATTATTTTTTTCATTTTATTGTACACCATCCTTATTTAAACCGAGATATGTTTTTAGGTATTCCGCAAGTGTACTTA
>DPVV01000286.1 GCA_003526525.1 Lachnoclostridium phytofermentans
AACTTGAAATTACTTCTTGATAAGGAATAAGCCATTGACGTTGTGAGTAAAAGTCCGATGATAACTCCTGCTATGGTTACAAAAATAGAAACCCCAAATGCTCTGCTAATCATATCAAAATTATTCCATAAATATTCATAGGCCTCCAAGGACCATTCGACTGGAATGAAAGAGTACCCCACCTGGGCTATACTTTTTGAACTTGAAAAAGACAGGATTACGATAAAAATAGTCGGAACAACACATAGAACAGCTAATAGGAAGAAAATCGCGCTGAATATAACGTTTGTAGCAGGTTTGATACAATTATATTTGATAGGAGTTTCTTCAAAATCTTTTTCTTTTTTTCTCATCCGTCTACCTCCTATATAATTGCACTATCATTATCTATTTTCTTAACGATCTTATTGGTTGTCAGAATCAATAAGCATCCGATCACTGATTGCAGGAACGCTGCTGCGGCTCCCATGTTCGGATTAGGTTGTTCCTTAATCATCTTAAAAATAAATACATCAATTGTCTCGGTAACTGTATATAAGGAATTCGAAGCCTTTGTCACTTGATAAAATAGACCAAAATCAGAACGAACAATCCCGCCGGTTGCTAGAATAAACATCATGATAATCACGTATTTCATCATTGGTAGGGTGATGTATTTTGCCTGTTGTAATTTTGTCGCACCGTCGATCATTGCCGCTTCATATAGTGATCCATCAATACTTGCGATGTTTGCTAAATAAACTACCATTCCATATCCCATACCCTTCCAAGTATTTAAAAAGATCAAAATACCTGGCCAATACTTTGGCTCACGATACCAACTAATCGGGGCACGACCGAAATTCTTTAATATCTCATTCACTAACCCTTTGTCTGGACTTAAGAAAGCAAATACAAAATAAGTAACAACTACCCAAGACATAAAAAAAGGAAGGAACATTAAAGTCTGACATGTTTTTGCAAATCTTTTGCTATGTAATTGGCTCATTATAAGGGAAAGTGTTACAGGAACTACAATTCCAAGTACGATAAACACTAGGTTATATAATAACGTCAGCTTTATAACCAATCCTCCTGAACCACTGGAGAATAAGAATTTAAAATTCTTAAATCCTACTGTCTCGCTGGCTAGTAAGTTATAAAAGAAATTCTTCGATGAATCAATGATTCTAAAATTTTTAAAAGCCATGATAATACCGAACATCGGCATATAACAAAAACATAAGTACCAAATTGCTGTTGGTAGAGCCAAAAGAGTCAATTGGATATCACCTTTTCTCCATCGGCCTCGGTTTCTTTTTTTTTGTTTTTTCATTCTCTGCACCTTTTTCTTTATTTGTCGTTTCTTACAAAGACATGCATATCGTTTCATTACATCCTCCATGCACATCTTATTTACAATATTAAGTATACTTCAGAAAATTAGACGTTTAAACTTGAATAATTTCATATATGATGTACTTTTTATAGGTATATTTCTACAAATGTGTTCTGCATTAATCTGTTTTTTTGGTAAATATATATAATAAATCTTGCTTTTGCTCAAAAAAAATCATAAACAATATTGGAAATAAGAGGTGAACTAACAACTTCACTTATCATGAATAAAGCATGCTTTGTAAACTTTCTTATCAGAACGTTGAACGCGGTCTGTATCTTTCCTTTTTATATAAAAAACTGTCTTTATCTTAGGCTATACGCTGTAGATAAAGACAGTTTTAATGGTTTATTTATTTAACCCATGAACTTGAATTTCATAAATACGAACAGCGGTATCGGAACCTTGTGTTGGTTTCATCACTGTAACTTTTACATAACGAGCTTCTCTTGGCTTAAATGTGTCTAAGGTTTCAGCTGCAGCATTGTTCTTAACTTCAAGGGCATGTTCAAAGCTTTTTCCATCTACACTGGTTTCAATGGTATACCATGAAGTATTCATGTCAGGGCTTTCGTTTCCTTTTTCTGCATGAGCCATATAAACTTCACTAACCATTTTAGTTTCACCAAGGTCAATGGTAATATCATGTGGTGCCGAACCAGTTGCACACCACTTTGTCTCTGTTTTTCCATCGACTGCAAACCTAGGTGCTTCATTTTCATTGACATAACCGGAAGCGGTTGTACTCTTACCTTCTGAAATTACAGGAATATCACCAGAAGCATCACTACGAACTACGATCAGGCCATCCACTTTATATTCGGCTGTTCCTTCCTCATTCTTAGCAACTAAGCTAACATTATATACGCCTTCCTTTGCATATGTCACTTTTGGATTCTGTTCTGTTGCAGCGGCATGATCTGCTCCCTCAAAGGACCATTCATAACCTGTAGTGTTTGGAGAGCATAAGCTTGTAAATTCTACTACTTCCCCAGGAGCAACAAAGGTCTTAGAAGCCTTCATATTTGCTTTCGGTAAACTATTATTCGGCCATTCCATTACTACCGTAGTCCCCTGACTTCTTTGCTGCATATTATTTACTGCAATTACTTCAAAAGTTGACGTCTTTTCTCTTTCCTCCCTAGAAAGGGCATGAATGTAATGTGCTTTTGCTGTTGTAGCTCCCTGGAAGGATTTACTTCCATCAT
>DPVV01000285.1 GCA_003526525.1 Lachnoclostridium phytofermentans
ATGCAAGATAATAGCGGTCAGTGGATTGATGGTTTCTCTACAGATGCTATGAAAGCAGCTCTTCAGAGATTAAAAGATGCTTACTCTGCTGGGTATATTGATAAAGAATCCATTACTAATGGTACAAAAGACTGTCGTAATAAGTTCTTTGATGATAAGTTCGGTGTATTCACATACTGGGCTGGTACATGGGCTTCTAACTTAAAGAACAACCTTGAAAGCAGTGGTAAGGATGGCGAATTAGTTGTTCTTCCTCCAATCGCTGAAATGGGTAGTTATATTGAAAGACAGGCTCCAGCTTGGTGTATTACAAATAAGGCTGAAAATCCAGCTGGTATCTTCAAATACTTCCTTGAGCCAATGTTAGATGGTGGTGCTGTTCAGACACTTTGGACTTATGGTGTTAAGGGTGTTCACTGGGATGATAAGGCTGAGACAATTAAGTTATCAGCTGATAAAGAGGTTACTTTTACAGAAGGCCAATTCCACTTCTTAGCTTCTTTAGAGAAGCCAGATACATTATTAACTAAGAATCACCTTGACCCAATGTTAAGCTTTGCAACATACGTAGACAATGCTGATCCAGGCGCTGGTGCTTTAAATGAAGTTGCTAAAGATTCTGCTGATAAGTTCAACAGTTGGGCTGTTCCAGCTAAAATGGTTGTAAGTAATGATACTATCAATGAGTATAATGCTGACCTTTGGGATATTCGTACTCAGATTATAACTAAGGTTGTAACTGGCAGTATGAGCGTTGAAGACGGTATGAATGAATACACAAGCCAGTCTGCTGATATGGTACAGGAAATTTTAGATTCTTTAAACAAATAATCTTAGTTGAAATAACTAAAATAAGTTGTTGTTAATAAAGAGGGGTTTGAACAAAAGATAAGGTTCGGCCCCTCCTTATCACGAGAGATGCTCGTGAGAGGAAATTCTAATTTATGAAAGGAAGTGCTTCGATGAGCATTAAACGAGGACAAAAAGTACCAGGTAGCAAAAAACCGTTAGGCTTAAGAATTTACAACCATAGATGGTTCTATGTAATGTTTGCTCCAGTATTAGTATTTATAGGATTATTTAACTACTTACCAATGTACTTTATTAAGTATGCATTTTATGATTATAAGATGGCACAAGAGCCTGTATTTGTAGGATTAAAACATTTTGAAAAATTATTAAAGAAGCAAGATTTCATCCGTGCATTTACGAATACCTTTGAATTAAGTATCATTAAGTTGTTATTAAATACTTTCATGGCAGTTATTATCTCTCTGTTATTGAATGAAATTAAGAATTTGAAAGCAAAGAAGGCTGTTCAGACGCTTATCTACTTACCACACTTTATGTCATGGGTAGTAACAGCATCTGTATTCCGCTTAATTCTTTCTCCTTCCAACGAAGGTCTTGTAAACTCACTTTTAGTTAATCTTGGTGTTATAAACAAAGACCAAATGATATACTTCCTGGCGGAAGAAAAATGGTGGCGGCCAGTTTATTATATTGTTAATATATGGAAAGATACCGGTTGGGGTACTATCATCTATCTTGCTACATTATCAGGTATTAGCCCAGAGTTATATGAAGCTGCTCAGATCGATGGTGCAAATCGTTGGAATCAGATGCGTTTCATTACATTACCAAGCTTAGCAAATACAATTATTACAGTATTAATTCTTAACTTAGCAAAGATTATGAACCTCTTTGAATCAGTCTTCGTTATGTATAACCCTGCAGTCTATGCAGTTTCCGACGTTATACAAACCTATGTATATCGTCAGACATTCGGTGGCGGTATTCCAAACTATGGTTATACAACAGCGGTAGGTTTGATGAGTTCTATTGTAGGTTGCGTGCTTGTATTAATGTGTAATTACGCAAGTAAAAAAGTCCGCGGACGCGGTATAGTATAGGAGGGGTAGACGATGAATTCTAATAAAAAAGCACGTAAAAAAATCAAACTCTTTCCTATTTTCAATGGTTTACTCTTTATTCTAGTATCTTTATTTATTCTTATACCATTATGGAAGGTGTTTGTAGATTCTCTTGATATGCAAACAACTTATGGTATGAGATTATGGCCAAAAGAGTTTGGGTTAGCAGGTTATAAAGTTATCTTTACTTATGAGTCCTTATATAAACCATTTTTAATATCTTGTATTACAACTATTGCTGGTACATTTCTTGGTTTAACACTTTCAACATTAGGTGCATATGTATTAATTCAATTTGAAATGCCAGGTAGAAATTTATTCTCATTTCTATTATTATTCACTATGATCTTTAATGGTGGTATGGTTCCTTCCTTCTTAGTTATGTCTAAGTTAGGATTACTTGATACTTTATGGGCGGTAATCTTACCATTAGGTATCAACGTGTATAACCTTGTTTTAATGCGTAACTTCTTTGAAGGTATACCAAAAGGGCTGTTTGAAGCAGCGTCTATTGATGGTTGTTCTCCAATGGGTACATTCTTTAAAATAGTACTTCCACTTTCCAAAGCAGCGCTTGCATCCATCGGCTTGATGTTCTCTGTTACATTTTGGAATGACTATACAAACTTTAAGATTTATATCCAGAAAAGTAGTTTATATAACTTCCAGCAGAAACTACGTAACTTAATTATGGATGGTGATACACCAAACACAACCGAGAATATTTCTCAGAATACAATGTTTAGTGCAGCTGTTATCGTAGCGATTTTACCTTTCATGATTATCTATCCTTTCTGTCAGAAGTACTTTGTTAAGGGTGTTAATATCGGTGCAATTAAAGAGTAATGTTATTTATACATTTGATAGGAAACATGAAAGCTGTTGCTGAAAGAATCAAGCGACTAGGAACCTAACCAACCGGGTTAGGGTTCCTTCCCTAGATTCTTTGGTGGCGGCTTTTTGAATTTAACCCCATAGGGAAGTATCCCGCTTCAATAAGCGGGGGACTTGACTGTTTTAAAATTCCACATAGTGGCAATGAGGTAGAGCTGGTAGCGTAAGCGGATTGCAATCTCCGCTTTTACATATAAAAGAAGGAAGAGAAATGGGGAGTCTCTTCCTTCTTTTTCTATAGGAACCCTTAGAGGGGGGAGCGAGAAATGTGAAGCGTGTAAGTTTAATTTATGACAGGAAACCTACATACTTTCTTATCTTATTTACCGTAGTAAACTTTGAGATAGATTTCCTTGATTTCCTTCATTAATGGATATCTTGGGTTAGCGCCAGTACACTGATCATCGAAGGCCTGTTCAACCATAGCATCCAAAGTATCTAAGAAATATTTCTCGTCTACGCCATATTCTTTGATGGTTTTCTTGATACCGACTTTTTCTTTTAATTCATCAATTGCTTTCAAAAGGTTTTCGAACTTCTCATTATCGTTCTTTCCGGCAATACCTAAGAAGTTCGCACATTCTACGTAACGATCTAATGCATGTGGGTATTGATATTGAGAGAAAGTACCCATTTTTGTAGGAATGCTAACGGAGTTAAAGCGCATTACTTCATTGATTAAGAGTGCGTTAGCTACACCGTGTGGCAAGTGGTGGAATGCACCTAATTTATGAGCCATGGAGTGGCAAACTCCTAAGAATGCATTCGCGAACGCCATACCAGCTAAGGTAGAAGCATCTGCCATCTTTTCTCTTGCAATCGGATCAGAAGCACCATTTTCATATGCACTTGGAAGGTAAGCGAAAATATTCTTCATAGCTTTTAATGCTAAACCATCCGTATAGTCAGTAGCCATGATAGAAGCGTATGCCTCTAATGCATGGGTAAGGGCATCAATACCAGAAGCGGAAGTTAATCCCTTAGGCTGGTTCATCATCATGTCAGCATCAATAATAGCCATCTTAGGAAGTAATTCGTAATCTGCAAGTGGATATTTTACGCCAGTTCTTTCATCGGTAATAACAGCAAATGGTGTAACTTCAGAACCAGTACCGGAGGAAGTTGGAATTGCGATAAAGTAAGCCTTTTCACCCATCTTAGGGAAGGAGTAAACACGCTTTCTAATATCCATGAAACGCATTGCAAGGTCAAGGAAGTTTACTTCTGGATGTTCATACATAACCCACATAATCTTTGCGGCATCCATTGCAGAACCACCACCGATTGCGATAATGCAATCTGGCTCGAAGAGTCTCATTGCTTCTGCACCTTCTGCAGCACTTGCTAAAGATGGATCTGGAGCAACGTTATAGAAAGTAGTATGCTGAATTCCCATAGCATCTAATTGATCCGTAACGCACTTTGTATAGCCATTCTTATAAAGGAAAGCATCGGTTACAATAAATACTTTCTTTTTATTCATTACATCTTTTAATTCTGCGAGGGCTACTGGTAAACAACCCTTCTTAAAGTATACTTTCTCAGGTGCTCTAAACCAAAGCATGTTTTCTCTCCTCTCAGCAACTGTCTTAATGTTGATTAAGTGCTTTACTCCTACGTTTTCTGATACGGAGTTACCGCCCCAGGAGCCACAGCCAAGAGTAAGAGATGGAGCTAATTTAAAGTTATAAAGGTCACCAATACCACCATGGGAGGAAGGTGTATTTACAAGAATACGGCAAGTCTTCATAGCATCAGAGAACTTTGCAATCTTTTCTTGCCCAGTACCTACATTAATATAGATAGAAGAAGTATGGCCATAACCACCATCTGCAACAAGACGAGCAGCTTTGCTTACTGCATCCTCAAAGGATTTTGACTTGTACATAGCAAGAACTGGAGAAAGTTTCTCATGTGCAAATTGCTCTTCTAATTCAACAGATTCTACTTCGCCAATTAAAATCTTAGCGGCTTCTGGTACGTCAAATCCTGCAAGCTTTGCAATCGTATGAGCGCTTTGTCCAACAATCTTAGCATTAAGAGCACCATTGATTAAGATTGTTTCACGAAGTTTCTGAGTCTCTTCTGGGGAGCAGAGATGGCAACCGCGATCCTTGAATTCTTTCTTAGCAGCTTCATAAATCTTATCACTGATGATTACAGATTGTTCGGAGGCACAAATCATACCGTTATCAAATGTCTTAGAGTGAATAATAGAGCTTACTGCAAGGCGAACATCACAGCTTTCATCCATAATAACAGGGGTATTACCTGCACCAACACCAAGCGCTGGTTTACCAGAAGAATAAGCAGCCTTTACCATACCAGGTCCACCAGTTGCAAGGATGATATCTGCATTCTTCATAACCTCATTGGTTAATTCAAGTGATGGAACGTCAATCCAGCCAATAATTCCTGCAGGAGCACCTGCTGCAACTGCAGCATCTAATACCACTTTAGCAGCTGCAATGGTACAGTTCTTAGCACGAGGATGTGGGCTGATGATGATTGCGTTACGAGTCTTTAAACAAAGTAATGTTTTAAAGATAGCGGTGGAGGTAGGATTGGTAGTTGGGATTACAGCTGCAACTACGCCGATTGGCTCTGCAATTTTTTTGATACCAAAGCTAGAATCTTCTTCAATCACTCCACATGTTTTTGTATCTTTGTATGCATTGTAAATATACTCTGCAGCATAATGATTCTTAATTACTTTATCTTCTACAATACCCATACCAGTTTCTTCTACGGCCATCTTTGCTAACGGAATACGTTGCTGATTGGCAGCCATGGCAGCAGCGAAGAAGATTTTATCAACTTGCTCTTGAGAGTAGGTAGCAAAGAGCTCTTGTGCTTCTTTTAACTCTCTTAATTTTGCTGTTAATGCTTCGAGAGAGTCTACTAATCCAGTTGTCTGTAATTCCACTTTTTTTGTCATATCCTTATCCTCCTAAGATGTAATATATTTGTATTACAGAGTTAATATCTAAAGTAGATTTAGTACTGTTAAATATTTAACAAACTTACTTAAAAAAATTAATCTAATTGATTCAACGACATTTTATAACAATGTTAAATATTTGTCAATGTACACAACCAACAAAGAAAAGGAATAAAAAACTCGCTTTATGGTAAATTTCATGAGAGCGTTACCATGGAAATCTAAGTTGCTCAAATTCTGGTTCCTTTAGGGAGGCGTTGGTTTTTTGTAACTGTTCTGGTGTGCGTTTCATAATAGAAATTGCTTCTTTTCTGGAGGATAGCCAGCCTTCAATTTCATCTTCTTTTAATAAGACAGGCATGCGATTATGAATGTCTATCATCGATTCATTTGCTGCTGTTGTGAGAATAACAAAGCGATCTTCCTCTTCATCGAGGTGAGATAGACCAGCCATATAAAGAGGTTTTTCCTGCTTGGAGGTAAAATAATATTTGGTTTTGGAACCACTATGCTCCCATTCATAAAAGCCACTTGCGGGAACTACAATACGTCTAGATTCCAAATCATTCGCAAACATTCTTTTTTCCGATGCACTTTCACTACGTGCATTAATAATTACTTTACTTCCCTCAAAACCTTTATATCCCCAAGTCATTGCAGAGGGCAGAATGCTCCCTTCCTTTCTCGCTATAATCGGAGCAGTGTTGGTGGGATAAATTTCACCAGTTTTAAACTTTCTTGGAACGTGTGTACCCTCATTGTTTGAGTCAGGTGTCTGTAGACGTTCCCCCTGAAGACGCCGATCTAAATTTCTTATAATACGAAGTAACTCTTCATTGCTTTCTTCATCCACATAGTAGCGTCCACACATAGTTGTTTCTCCTTCCTATTTATATGAAATATTGTACGAAATCTTTATCTTTCCTATACCCTTAGGGTATTTTAATTCTTTGTTTTTTCTATTTATGCTTTTCTTATTTGAAGACAAAAGATAATGGCATTTTCTATGCTTTCATAGACCTATCACCAATTTCGTTCTTCATTTAGAATCAATCCGATACCGTTATTTTTACGCAATATGACTTATTTACTTGCTTAATGTTTATATCTTCCATGCCAATCCTTTTCCATGCAATTCAAGAGAATTTAATTCACCTATCATATCGTTGGTGAATTATTGTTTTTTATTATATAGTAATTAAATTATAAATACTAAGATCGGAAGAGCG
>DPVV01000284.1:0-5366 GCA_003526525.1 Lachnoclostridium phytofermentans
TTACTTTTCTATTTGCGAATCATTTTTATCAGATTGGAATAACTCTGTTAGCTTCTGTTCTAAAGATTCTACATACTTATTATTTCTAACCTCTTCTATGATACTATCTGTGTTTTGACCAAACACATTAACTGAAAACATCCGCCCTAGAAATAATAATAGAAACAGGAAACATGCAATAATGATTCTTCCGAATAAGCCTTTAAAGTAACGAGTACTCTTAGACTTAGTATCGGAAGTTTGATGAAGTGCTTTGGATTCCCCGAACCTAGGTAATGTTCCCGCCTTATCACCAGGTCTACCCCCATTATCTTCTAAGTCATTCCTACTTTGATCTCGTTGTTCTTCTGTCTCTTCTTCTGTCTGTTTTTCTCGTTGTTCTTCTCGTTGTCTTCTCCGTAGTACTTCACTTCGTTCTTCAACTTGCTCCATAACCAAACCTCATTTCTGCGCATACTTTGTGAAAAGGTTCAACCTTGGATTTGTTATTATACAATCTCTTATTTGAAAAATATCATTTCTTTTCACACTATTCCTGACAGCATGCTCGTACAACACTTTGGTTAATTCTATGCAAATGACTAGAAATTATGACTACAGTCAGATAAGACTTCCTCTTTAAATACAAAAGATTGCTTTAAATTATCCTGATTAGTTACCGAAACATTCTTAAAGAAAATCTGATTCGCATTCTTAATCTCGATTGCCTTCTTCGCTTGAATCATAACATTTTCTAATGTAATATCATGAATTGGCATCTGCTCTAGCCCATCAATTTTAATAGCTTGTCCTGCTCGAAGACAGTTAACATCGCGGATGGTTATATTCTTAAACTCTGGTATATCCTCTTTCGAAATCGTATCTGGTTCATCAGACGCTTGATGGTCCATACGGAATAAAGTATAACCCATAGTAAATATAATTGCGTCTTCTTCAATATCCGTCATCTGAATGTTACGGATTGTTATATCCTCCACAACTCCACCACGTCCAATTGCACTCTTAAAACGTATTCCTGTATCGGTACCTAAGAATAAGCAATTTTCTATCACTACATCTCGTACACCACGTGACATCTCACTACCAACTACAAATCCACCATGTCCATGATATACGACACAGTCCCTAATATGAACGTGTTCGGTAGGTACGGTAATTTTTCTTCCAATCGCATTCTTACCGGATTTTATACAAATAGCATCATCGCCAACATCGAATTTCACTCCGTAAATGTCAACGAAACGACAAGACTCTAAGTCAAGTCCGTCACCATTTTGAGCAAAACTGGCATTTCGGATAAACGCATTTCGAAGGGTTAGATTCGTACAAAGTAATGGGTGAAGGTTCCATGCTGGTGAGTTCTGAAGCGTAACCCCTTCTATTAATACCTTATTACAACGTACAAGGTTCGTCATAACTGGACGATAAAGATCATAGTTTCGTGCTGCTTTTTTAAGTGCATCTGGAGCTTCAATGTTTACTTCTCCTTCTAAACAGCCTTCATACGCTGTCTTACTTGGATACCAGATACCGCCTTCCTTTGTATCAATCACATAAGGACTCTTCATTAAACATGCCTGCCACTGTCTTTTTGGTACCTTAAACTCTTTTAATGGACGCCATTCGTGACCATTACCATCAATAATACCTTCACCAGTAATTGCAATATTCTCTTCATCAAACGCATGGATTGGAGAAACTGCACGAAGTCTTGGCTGTCCTTCATAATTGGTAAGAATCACTGGGTATTCTTCCGGATTCTTATCAAAGGTAATTAATGCACCTTTTTCTAGATGAAGGTTAATATTTGACTTTAAAGTAATAGGACCTGTAAGCCAAATACCTTCTGGGACGTTAACCGTACCACCACCGAGCTTTGATAATTCAGTAATTGCTTGATTGATTGCAGCTGTATTCGATACAATACCTCCAGATACTGCTTGGTAGTCTGTAATACTTACCTGTCTATCTGGAAAAACCGGTAATTCAACAGTAAATGTATGCATTTATACTCTCCTTTTTTAATTTTACACTATCGTAATGAATTCTATTAAACCATTTCCTGATACAATACTATGTACAAATGGCCTGAAAACGGGAATAGTAGTATTATACATAAATTTTCTCTATGATTCTACAAAGTTTCTATAGAATATCATGTTGAATTACTGTTTTTTTGCCTCTACACCATATGGACAAACAACCATGCATAAACCGCATGCGTTCTTTCTACCAAGTTTCTCTATTGATAGACTTCTCTTTTGATTGCTAGGACCATATTGTTTTGTTATTAGTACATCATTTTTTCCAATCCAACCAAGTCCAGCTTGTATTGCTGCATATTTAAAAGAAAAAGGTGCTATTAAATCTGTTTCATTCCTCTGTGCCACAGGAGGTATGAAATACTTTGATTGATTTTTCCGTAAAACGTTTTCTAGTTCCAGTAATAATGAATTTAATTTCTGTCTAGCATTTTGTATTTCCTGCTCTAACTTCATTTCAGAATACATTTCAAGCGTTAATTTATTTTCATAAGGCATTGCTAACACTAAAGCTGTTTTATATTCTGTTGAATATTCACAATAAGAGACGTCTGCGAATCCATATAGTAACCCAGCTTGTTTCTTAAATAATTCTACCATATCGTTTATCAGCATTGTAATCCCTCCTGAATTTTGACTTTCCTAGCAGGTCTATCAGCTCTTTACCCATCTCTCTATATTTTACTATCTAAAGCTCGTCACTTTCCCCCATAGCAATCAATGTCTCAATAAAGGTAAAATGTTGATCATTTTCCCACAAGATAAAATGAGCACCAGGATCAACCCCAAGCCAATCCTCAATTGCTTTTGATGGTTTTGATGCATCTCTTTTTATGTTAATCTCGGTCTTTGGCTCTTCAAAATATGAAAATAAGATATTCTCATGTAACCCAATGGATTGATACTTATCCCCAACAAGTAGCCCTTCGTCTGTGATGGCAACATGATGATATACGTACTCAAACATGGTTTCTGGTTTTAGATATGCAATCCTACCTCTTCTTAACTCCGGTCTTGTTGCTCTTCGCCAATCCTCTATTCCATCCGGAATGCAATGCCAGTAGATATGATGCATTCTTACCCAGTCACGTGTAGTATCATCCCCAGGCCATTTTGCTAGGCAGTTATGTAAATCCCCAAATACTTCTTCTGGTAATAATTCTTCTCCAATCGCTTCATAGTAAGCAAATAACATATTTTCATGGCGATAGAGACATGCGGTCATCACTTTATGTTCCATTATTAGTTTCTTAATGTGCACTTTTGTTTCCGCTAGTCTTTCCTCTAAATTAAAATCTCCTTCATAGGAAATATGTCCACGGTAATGGTATCGATAAATCATATCTTTCATAATCTGTCTTATGATGTGAAGTAACCTTCCTTCACACTTTTCCCTCCTGTATATTGTAATAAATAAAATATTCTTCTCAAATGAAATTTTTAAATTGTAAATTTAACATTCTCAATTGTAGATATATCACAACATTATTATACTGTTTACTTCGTTAAAATGAAAGTTTCTTCTTAAGTGCTTACTGTACAGATATTCATTCTTCTTTAGCACCTTACGCATACTATGTCCTCCCGTTTCTCCTTAGATCTTTGAAAAAACGTACCGTATATTAAAATTCTAATAATGTACGGCACGTCTTTTCAGATTATATCAATGATTATTATTTATTTTTTTCCTTGAGGAAGTTATCTAATTGAGTATTTGCCTCAGCTACTACTTGATCAATACCATTGTCTTTTAGTTTCTGTATAAATTCAGGTAATTTTGTTGCCGGATCAATAGCACCGGTATTAAGTGTAAGATCATACTCTAGAGCGACATTTGCTAATGCAGCCAACTGATTCTCAACGCTCGTTGAATTAAAACAATATCCAAGTATTGGGACTTCACTACATCCCCCATAATAAGCCTTAAATGTATCCCAGAAATCAAGCCCCTGGCCTTCCAGTGGGGGAAGAAGGGTAATATTACCCATACCATTAGTCCAAGGAGTATAACTGGTACGAGCTTCTTTATTAAGTCGAGCTTCGCCACCATTCACTATGTCATAATGAACACCTTCTATACCATAGTTTAATAACGTCATAAGATATGGATCGGTATTTAACAGATTAAGGAACATAACTGCTCTTTCCGGATTCTTGCAACCCGCTGAAATAGCCATCATAGCACCTTGAGAAACTGCGGTATCAAGATAAGCAGGTGTGACAGGAACCATCTGTACTTCTATTCCACGTTGTGCACTTGCCTGATCTTCATATCCAAGAGCATAGCTTTGTGTACCTAAGAGATATTTTCCTGAATCCTGAGCTGCAACACGAGCATCATTTGCCTGGGTGCGAATAGCCATTTTAGGATCAATATAGCCAGCTAAATAATATTCACGAGTCTTTTCAACAAATTTCTTATATTCAGGTGTCTCAAATTTACTAAGTATTTTATTACCATAGCTTCCTTCTTTAGCAGTATCGGTAGGATTCATATAGTATGAGAGCATATTACTGATTCCGGAGTCACCGGCAACGATTATCGAATTATTTACCATTCTTTCCAGAACCATACCCTCAACATTAAGCGGATAGAAGTCTTCACCTTCTCCTTCTTTTACAGTCTTAAGGATATCGCCAAAGCCATAATAATCTGTTTTCTTAATATCATCAATCGTATAACCGTATTTCTCTAACAAGGTTACATTTACGTCCCAACAGTTCTGAGTAGCACTATCCTTATATCCTGGAAGAGCATATACACCTAAGCCATCATTTCCTGGAATGGTAGCACCTGTTTTCAAAACCTGTGGAAGCAAGTTCCATATATCTGAAGCATATTTTTCAATGAGGTTATTCCCCTCTTGATCAAGGCGAAGCCAAGCACCATTTCTTGCATATGAATTGTATTCATTCTGAGTCCAGGAGCAGGTGAAATAAATATCCACGTCATCGCCGCCACCAATAGAAAGAACTACGTTATCATTGAAGTCACCCCATGTACCCCAGATTGGCTTCAAGGTCACATTCAATTTGTCCTTTAGGTATGCGTTAGCTTTTTCTAATACAGCCTTATCATCGGAAACAGAACTTCCATGGAGATACCAGGTTAATGTAACGGGCTTCGATATATCAATCTTTGCTTCTTCTGTTGGTGTCGGATCCTTGCTATCATCCGGTGTTTTAGTTACAGTGCTAGGAGTTTTTGTGTCTGTTTCTGTGTCTTTTGTTTTGCCACAGCCAGAAAGT
Organism: Lachnoclostridium phytofermentans; assembly: GCA_003526525.1. Taxonomy (GTDB): domain Bacteria; phylum Bacillota; class Clostridia; order Lachnospirales; family Lachnospiraceae; genus Lachnoclostridium. The sequence continues at coordinate 5,292 of DPVV01000284.1, forward strand.
AGTGCAGTCAGCATCACGACCGTTAGGACAATTGATAGTACTTTTTTCATTAAAAATCCTCCCTTAAATTTTATT
>DPVV01000284.1:5491-6339 GCA_003526525.1 Lachnoclostridium phytofermentans
CTTTATTTATGTAAGCGACTTTCTTAAACAGTCGTTCTTACCCTTTTACTGATCCTATTGTAAGACCCGATATGATAAATCGTTGGAAGAATGGATAAGCAAATGCAATCGGTACTACAATCAGTACAGCAAGCGCCATTCGTAAATTTTGCTGCGGTAATTCATGTACAAGCTTTGAAATCTCCGAGCCCAGCATGGCGGCATTCCTGGTTAAAAAGTCAATCTTATTCTGCGTTCTCATCAGCAAATACTGCAGTGGGTAAAGACTTTCGGTTCGGATATACAGCATTGCCAGATACCATTCATTCCAGAATGCCAGTGCATTCAGTAATGCAATGGTAGCAATTCCGGGCTTTGCAATCGGAACGATTATTTTGAACAAGGTGTTATATTCTCCGCTGCCATCAATTGCAGCAGCTTCAATAAGATCCGTCGGCACCGAACTTTGAAAGAACGTACGCATAACTATGATATTAAACGGATTAAATAACGCCGGTACAATTAACGCCGCATAATTATCGTTTAAGCCCAAGATATTCTTACTCACATAATAGGTTGGTACTAAGCCTCCCCCAAACAACATGGTAAAGAAACAGAAGAAGGTAAAGAATCTGCGATACTTAAAATCCTTTCGGAATAATGGATAAGAATATAGTACGCAAATTAAAACACTTAATATCGTACCCAAAATAGTAATAAAAAAGCTGTTAAAGTAAGCACGCCAAATTGCTTTGCTGGAATTGAATGCGAATTGATATGCTTCCAGTGACCACTTGGACGGGGTAAAGGAGAAGCCAATTTCTCGTATACTCTCTTCTGCAGTAAAGGAAATGATGACGACAAATATA
>DPVV01000277.1 GCA_003526525.1 Lachnoclostridium phytofermentans
ATAATTTTTTAATTAAGGTTGTCTTTCCAGCTCCAAGAAAACCTGAAATAACATCTATTTTTGTCATAGTAATCCTCCATTCTTGTGCTTTCGCACCTTTTCCTACCGACAGCACCTCGGTAAGGTTTACTTATCTCTTCTAATTTCCTGCCATACATTATACTTCTCTTTATCAAGTATTTCAATGTCACTACTTAGTGGAAATTATTATATTTTAATATTTTTTTCTAGCAGTTTTCATAGAAAATGATATGCACTTAGAAACTTAACCCAAGTGCAATAGTAATAAGGACTGTACTTATTTATCTAAATGCTTACAAGAATACTCCCTAACCTCTTAGGTGGAAGATGAATTGAGCGCAGCTATCCTCTAGTTACCTTGTAGCTGTTGGACTACTTGCCCAAGAAGCACCCACTTCAAGTGTTTAGTACATGTTACTTGAGCAAACTCTTAATAAACTCCAAGAAGGTAGAATTTAGTCCTTCTCCGTACACAATCTCACGTACACGAACCGGTTGATCGGTAATGATATTATCTACCCCCAGCTGCTTCATACGTTCTATCTCTGCAATCGAGTTAACAGTCCACGCATGGATTCCTTTACCTAAACTGTGCGCATAACGAATCATTTCTCTAGAAATAAAGCTTGACTTGACACTAAAAAAGTCTGCATTTTCCCAATTATAAAAATATCCATAAGCAAACGACATTATATATCCTGTTTTTATATCTGGATTAAGAGCCTTTACACGTCCTAGAGCACCATAGTTTACTGAACTTAATACACACTGCTCTTCCATATCATACTCTTCAATTAATCGAACTACCTCTTCTACAAGTTGTTTTTCATGGCTATTAATCTTTAATTCAATATTTAACTTCATCGTATTTTGACAAAGGGCTAAAACCTCTTCTAACTTAGGGATCCTTGTTTCTTCAAATTCCTTACCAAATTTCTTTCCCGCATCAATTTTCTGCAGTTCCTCATACGTTAAGTTCCAAATATACTTGTTTTTCCCTGTTGTTCGTTTTAGATTCGTATCGTGAAGCAGTATTATTTCCCCATCCTTTGTCTCCTGAACATCGATTTCTGCATAATCACTAAGATTATCAATTGCAGCCTGGATGGCTGGTATGGTATTCTCTGGTGCTACACTTGAAAACCCACGGTGCGCAGTTATCGCGGTACCAAACAACGGCTCACGATTTGTTAATATATTACTTTTTAAATTTTGTTCAAAATACAATCCAACTAAAGCAAACGATAATCCACCTACAAAAACTACAGTTCTCGTATACTTACTTTTACGAATTCGAAACCAAATACTACGATTTTCAAAAACGAAAGAATCTTCAACTTCTGATATCTTTTCTTGCATTGCAAGGATTTGTGCCTCTCCTCTCATATCTGTTAGCTTATATTGTAAGAATAACCTTGTAACAAGTGAACAGTTTACAATAATAGATAACACTCCAGCTATTAAAGAAAAGTATAGATTTATCTGATCGAAAGTTGTTAGAAATACCGCTACCACAAGATTTTCGCTTACTGTCCAATAGATAATCAAACCAGATAGAAATACTACAGCATAATACAGAGCAATGTAAAATAAACATAAAAGCACATTGTAACCTATCATCGATGAAGCAATCTTGGTACCATGTCCTTTTAATGTTTTACAGCTCATCCGATAAGCATCACGAAAGTTCATTTCATCAAAGCTACAATAATGTAATACAAAGATACCCCGATATAAGAAATAGGCAGCTGCAACGAGTAATATAAGTAAACCAATCACTACAACTTTATAATCTAAAATCGTATTGAAAAGATAAGCAGGTATTCTCATCTGCATAATCATTCCCAGTAAAAGAGGTAAACTATACACAAAATAATAGAATAAAGCATAAAAATTAAGCGCTCGGTTTCCTTTTCTCCTAATCAAACGAAAAGATTCCCATAAACCAGGGAAAAACACATGACTTACCCTAATTTTTCGAAACCTTAGACTACTATGATAGTATACGATCAGTGACATCATCTCCACATAGATAAACACAGAAATCAAAATGAGTAACAAAGCAATACCAGCTATCGATGCTGGTGATGCTATGAACGCAAACAAATTCTCTAAGGTGAGATAACTATATCCTGAAAGCTTTAATGAACCTTTCATAAGTACACTAACTAGCGGTACCATAACAATTAAAAAGATTGCTTTATAAATAAATTCAAATAATATTAATGTCTTTATATTCTTAAGTTTACTAAACCAATTTTTTGATAACCATTGTTTCACTAATTTTTCCGTCTTCTTTCTTTCGTTTTCCATACTCACTTGTCACCTACTATTATCCAAGTGCTCCTATCTATTTTGACACAAAAATGGAGATATTACAATACAAATATAGTGTTCGCAATATCTCCATGAATGGGTTAATATTTATAAATCTTTAATCGTCGACATCAAAGTTTTCCAACATCTTCTGCTTTTTTTCTGGCTTAGCATCACCATGTTTTACAAATAACATCGTAATAAATGATCCGATAGAAAAGAAAACAGCATAAGGGAATAACGTACGGTAAGAAACAAATTCTAATAACGCACCAGATATAATTGGAGTCATGATCTGAGCTGTCATGGAGAACGTATAGTAATAACCTGTATATTTACCCACATCACATCCCTTACTCATCTCAACAATCATCGGATAAGAGTTTACGCTAATTGCAGCCCATCCCATACCAGTGATTGCAAAAACAACATTAATTAATGGTGAATATTCTAAGAAGAAGCATCCACACACATAAGAGAATGTAATCAAGCTAATACCAATTAAAATCGTCTTCTTACGACCAATTTTACTTGCAATGATACCAATCGGTATATAGCTTACAATCGCTGCTCCCGTCGCAACCAAAAGACAGCTAGTAAAACCACCTGTGCCAAGTTTCCACACAACTTCGGTATATCTAGAGAATGCTGTTGTTATCGCATTGTATGCTGTAAACCATAAAAAGATAGATGCTACCAAGAAGATTAAACTCCGTTTTACTTCTGGCTTCATCGGTTCTTTCTTAACCTCTGCAGTTTCTTTTGGCTCATCCACATTATAAATTGCAACTTCTTCTCTCATCTTATTTTCACGGATTGTGATAATTAAAACAATAACAGCGATTATCATAATCAAAGCTACTGCGGTATAAAGTGGTATGTAATTTGGTATGTAATCTGGTGAATCCTCTTTCTTCACTAATAGTCTAATTAACATTAAACTGATTAATCCACCAATTGCACCCATTAAATTAATAATAGCATTCGCCATACTACGAAGTGGCTTAGGTGTTAAATCCGGCATAAGTGCAACTGCAGGTGAACGATAAGTCCCCATGGATATGAGCACTAGACCAAGCGCTATAATAAAGACTACAAATTGCTTTTGCTGGTCAGCAATTGGTATTATCATCATGAATATCGTTGATGCGATGGTTCCTACGACAATAAATGGTGTCCGCCTACCCAATCTAGTACTCGTTTGATCCGACAGCATACCAAATAGAGGTAATAAAAATAAAGCAAGAACATTATCAAGTGCCATGATTACCCCAGTAACTGTTTCTCCTACCCCAAACGTATTCTTTAGGATTAATGGGATAATGTTGTCATATAGCTGCCAAAAACAACTGATCGATAGAAAGGCAAGACCTACAAAAAACGTACGCTTATAATTTAATTTCATAGAACCCTCCCAATACATTTTGATGCCTGTATTATACCATATTCTACCGTTTTATTAAAGTAAAAAGTGTATAAGATACTAGAAATATCGAACTCTATCATAATTTATTTGTAGCTAATAAATTGTACTAATTGATTGTATCACTCTAGGATTTCTTAAGATTTAACAAGTGGCTTATTAATTTTAATTGATGGCTAATTGCATCATGTTTGGCATAGGACAAAGTAGTTTCATAACTCTAGGCTTACTGAGTCGCAAACTTGAGGGCGAAGGTACTTTATCTAGTCAAATACATTTCGCTTTAACTAACCCTTAGGTGAGTGTACACCTCTTGGAGAGTTTTAGATTTATATGAAAATTTCAGCGTAATTTCAAATAAGTCTAGAAAAAGCTGATTCCTGTACTATACAGAAATCAGCTTTTATCTACAAGCTTTTAATACTAGCTTTTATTTACTAGCTCTTATTTACCAGCTTTTGTTTACTAGTTTTTACTTACTAGCATTAAAATACCTTAATCAAAGGTTATATTTTAGAAATGTAATTTTAAATTAAGAATTAATAGTTATAAAGTTAGTTATAAAGTTCTTATAACTTCATACTTACCTGAATATTCTCGTATTATGGGTTAACATGAACGATAAATGTTTCATAATCTTTTCCGGATCGAGCATCAATCGAGAATACGATATCTCCTAATGTTTTCAGTAGCTCATGATTTTGTGTTCCAAATTTTTCAGCTTCTAGTTTACCAACATAGATGTATTCTACATGATATTCACGTAATTTTTCTATAATTTCATTCTCATCCATTGAGGTATAAATTAGTTCCACTACTTTTTCTCGTTCCGCTACTTCTGGTGGTAATGCACTATCTGCTCCAGATCGCCATAACCATTCATGAGTTCTCCAACCAAGAAGTGTCGGAAGCCCGGTTATGACAGAAACTCGTTCATAAAACGTATAGCTATCCCCATTCGCTTCAAGAACTACAGGTTGTCCTGTAATATTTTGATTCAGCCAATTCGTTGCTAAGAAGTCATCCGCGTTTTCCTTTTCCATAAATGCAGATGCATCCAAACCTTTATAATTCTCTGTTTTACGAATATCACCAAACCAAGACTTCATTGATGTTACACTGTATCCGGTAGTCCATAATAAAAGGATTAAACCAATCACAGCAACTATTTTCCTTAGTATCGTTCTACCAAAACGGAGAAAGCGAATTAAGATATAGCCAAAACATAAACCAAACATGATAAACCCTTGATAGGTCAATTTAAACATGGTATTGGCACGCTTGTGACTCGGATAGATGTCCTTCACATAGATAATCTCAGGTAGTATAATAAGCCCCATTGCGCATAGTGCCATGATAACAATAAACAAATCAGCAACCTGAAGACTTTCTATCCACTGGTAAAGTTTATTCTTCTCTCCACCATAGGTTACTGTGGTTTCATAACTCATCATTAGCTTCTGAATGCGATTTCCGCTAAAGTTATTATATTTTGCTTGCTTTGCTTCTTTTTGTTCAAACTTTAACTTCTTATAGCTTGCTTTTTTCTCCGTAATGAAACCTTCCTTTTTTAAATCGCGGTACCTTGTTATGACAAAATAACCGCAAATAATAAATGGAAGACCCCATAATATTATCATTTGATGAATCATTGATCTAGCT
>DPVV01000280.1:0-3474 GCA_003526525.1 Lachnoclostridium phytofermentans
AATATTTTTTTCATCTATATCTTAGGATGTCTGGAGTAATATTTTTTCATTTATATCCTAGCAAGTTAGTTAGAGTAATATTTTTTGCTTACCAATGTCCTAGAGTGGTGATATGTAAGTATTTAAAAAGAAAAAGGATGAAAGATAAAAGTGGTATATCAAACAATTCTGAAGGACAGTGTTTCATTATTTCAAGTGAAGATTCATCTCCCACCTAAGAGGTTGGGAGTATTCTTGTAAGCATATAGATAAAAATTATAAAAGGTGGTTTTAGTTAATATGAAGGAAGAACGTATTGTAAAGGAATTTTGTAAATTAGTTGAGATTGATTCTCCCTCTTTTGGGGAACGGGAAATGGCGGATCAGTTAAAAACCTATCTTGTGGAACTAGGATTTGAGGTTATGGAAGATAAGGCAGGGGAACATTATAACGGAAACTGCGGCAATATCTATGGTTTTTTACAAGGAGAACTGCCAGGAGATCCAATTCTTTTTTCAGCTCATATGGATACGGTGGAACCTTCAAGGAATAAAAAAGCAGTGGTTCACAAGGATGGGAGAATCACCAGTGATGGCACTACTGTGCTTGGAGCGGATGATATTTCCGGTATTGTTGCTATCTTAGAAGCGATAAGAACAATAAAAGAACACGGCATTCCCCATCGTAGTATTGAGGTACTATTTGCGATTGCGGAGGAAGTCTATATACGAGGAAGCGAGGTTTTCGACTATTCCTTAATTCGTGCAAAGGAAGCATATGTCCTTGATTTAACCGGAGAAGTTGGGACAGCGGCACTAAGCGCACCGACACTTGTTTCTTTTACCGCTAAGATGGTTGGAAAAGCAGCTCATGCAGGATTTGCTCCAGAGAATGGGATAAATGCAATTGCTGCGGTAGCAGATGCTACCTGCCAGGTAAAACAAGGGCGTATTGATGAGATTACAACAGTAAACATAGGCAAAATTTCTGGTGGTTTGGCAAAAAATATTGTATCGGAAGCTTGCGTTATCGAAGGAGAAGCTAGAAGCTTGAACCATGAGAAAGCTGTGCTTGAAGTAGATAAAATTCAAGATATTTTTAAAGCTACTGCGAAAAAATACGGTGCAGAGTGTGATTTTATGACATCCTTTGGCTGTATCGCCTATGAAATAGACAGAACGAATCCTGTCGTTATGAAATATGAAGAAGCTTGCAATAAGCTAGAAATTCCGACCAAATATATAGAGACCTTTGGAGGAAGTGATAATAATAATTTTGTTCTTCATGGAATCACCGGAATTGTCATAGCATGTGGAATGAACAAGGTGCATTCCACAGAAGAGTATACTTTAGTTTCTGAACTTATAAAATGTAGTAAAATCGTTTATGAGCTAATGACGGTATAATTATCATAGGCATAAGAAAACCCCAAACTTCTTAGATTTATAAGGAGTTTGGGGTTTTCTGCAATTAACTATAACGGAGTATCTAATAATTAATTTCTATTTGATCTCTTTCTCATCGTAGGATCAAGAATCTTCTTTCTAATTCTTAAGCTCTTTGGAGTAACCTCTAATAACTCATCGGTATCGATAAATTCTAGCGCTTGCTCTAAGCTTAATACTCTAGGTGTTGTAAGGCGAAGTGCCTCATCTGCACTGGAGGAACGAGTGTTACTAAGCTGTTTTCTCTTACATACGTTAATCTCGATATCTTCAGCCTTACCATTTTGTCCAATTACCATACCGGAATATACCTTTTCACCTGGTCCAATGAATAAGGAACCACGCTCTTGAGCATTGAATAAACCATAAGTAATTGCTTCACCAGATTCAAAAGCAATCAAGCTACCTTGCTTACGATACTGGATATCACCTTTATAAGGGCCGTAACCATCGAAAGAAGTGTTGATAATACCATTTCCCTTCGTATCGGTCATGAACTCACCACGGTATCCAATTAGGCCTCTTGCAGGGATGGAAAACTCTAGACGAGTGTATCCTCCGTTTGCAGTTGACATACCAATGAGTTCACCTTTTCTCTGGCTTAATTTTTCGATAACTGTACCGGAGAATTCTTCTGGAACGTCAAGGTAGGCTCTTTCCATTGGCTCAAGCTTTTTACCAGCTTCATCATGGCGATATAATACTTCTGCTTTACTAACAGCAAATTCAAAGCCCTCACGGCGCATGTTCTCAATTAATACGGATAAGTGAAGTTCACCACGGCCAGATACTTTATAGCTTTCTGTTGTATCGGTTTCTTCTACACGAAGGCTGACGTCAGTATTTAATTCGCGGAAGAGACGTTCTCTTAAATGTCTTGATGTTACAAACTTACCTTCTTGTCCAGCAAGAGGGCTATCATTAACGATAAAGTGCATTGCAATGGTTGGCTCAGAAATCTTTTGGAATGGAATTGGGTTTACATTATCAGTAGAACAGATGGTATCTCCAATATGAATGTCTGAGATACCGGAGACAGCAACGATAGAACCTATAGTTGCTTCGTTTACTTCTACCTTTTTCAAACCTTCGAATTCATAAAGCTTATTTATTTTTACCTTTTTAAACTTATCTGGCTCATGTTCATTTACAATAACAACATCCTGATTGACACGGAGTATACCATTATCAACTTTACCTACACCAATTCGTCCTACGTATTCGTTATAGTCGATGGTACTAATGAGTACTTGAGTACCTGCATCTGGATCACCTTCTGGTGCAGGAATGTATTCAAGGATAGTCTCAAAAAGTGGCTCCATATTCTTTGGAGTATGATCTAATTCAAGAATTGCGATTCCTGATTTTGCAGAAGCGAAGACAAATGGACAGTCAAGTTGTTCTTCACTTGCATCTAGGTCAATGAAGAGTTCTAACACTTCATCAATAACTTCGGTTGGTCTAGCTTCTGGGCGGTCAATTTTATTAATACATACAATAACTGGTAAGCTAAGCTCCAAAGCTTTTTTAAGAACGAATTTCGTCTGTGGCATGGCACCTTCAAAGGCGTCTACTACAAGTACAACACCATTTACCATCTTAAGAACACGTTCAACCTCTCCACCAAAGTCCGCATGGCCAGGAGTATCGATGATATTAATTTTTACATCTTTATAAGTAACTGCCGTATTTTTCGCTAGGATAGTAATACCACGTTCTTTTTCTATGTCACCTGAGTCCATGACACGATCTTCTACAACTTGATTGGTACGGAATACACCGCTTTGTTTTAGAAGCTCGTCTACGAGCGTAGTCTTACCATGATCGACATGGGCAATAATTGCGATATTTCTTACATTTTCACGTTTCGTATTCATTTGAAACCTTCTTTCTTTAATGGTCCATCAATTAATCGTTCACTGTTCAACTTTTGTATTGTAACATATTTTCGTGAATTTACAAGAAAATTCTTGTTTTTACTTTATGGTAGGTTAGGTGAGCGCTGTTATTCAAGGAAAATAATGCGAACTTTTCCTTGTTATGAATAAA
>DPVV01000280.1:3828-4272 GCA_003526525.1 Lachnoclostridium phytofermentans
AAGTGGATTGCGAATATCCACTTTAACTGATGTATCTTTGGTTATAAATTTAAATCATTTTAAATAGGAAGATATTTTTTTAAGAACTGTTTCTGATACAAGATAGATTTATTTAAAAGTATAAGTATATTTTCCGACCTTTATCCACATAACTAACATAGATGTAATGGTAAATTTACCATAGTAAAATTACCATAGTAAATTGATTAAGGTAAATGTATTATGGCTAATTTACCTTAATCGAAACAATAAAAATTTATATAAGGGAAATTCTGCTTATATTTAAGCAAAATACGACAAATTGTAATAAAAAAATAACAATTCTTAACAAAAAAATAACTTGTTTTCACTGTGATTCTAGGTTATAATTAGTAAAAATTCACAAGTAAAACATTTCCAGAGAAACCAAAGTTTTCAAAGTTTTTCTAGATCGGAAGAGCGGTT
>DPVV01000273.1 GCA_003526525.1 Lachnoclostridium phytofermentans
GTCAGCGATTGGCTCAGCTAGGAAAACCGCAAATACTTTATCTTCTATAAAAGTTGGAAGTATGAAGACAAAAGGAATAAGTAAAAATACTTTTCTTAATAAAGCAAGGAACATACTAACCTTTGCATTTCCTATTGCTATAAAAGTCTGTTGGCATGCTATCTGAATACCAAAGATACAAGAAGTGGCCATATAGATGCGGACAGCCCATACTGTATAATCAATAAGTTCTGGCGAATTCGCAAATATCATAATGAATAGCTTCGGAACAAACATGGCAATTGCCCAAAGCAAAGTGGAGTAAGCCAAGCAGGAAGTCACCAAAAGTTTAAAGGTCTTCTTTATACGGTCAATATTACCTGCTCCGAAGTTATAAGAAATAATCGGTTGGGAACCCTGGGTTAGTCCTTGAAGTGGTAACATTGAAAATTGCATGATACTGGCTAAGATAGTCATTGCTCCAACTGCGGTATCACCACCATACTTAAATAAGCTTGAGTTGAAGCAAACAATAATCACGGCTTCTGTGAACTGCATGATAAAAGGAGCTAGTCCAAGTGCTATACATGGAAGCATAATCTTTGAATTAAATCTTACATTTTCCCTTTTAATCCGAAGTACTGATTTGTCCGATATAAGGAATCGTATTACCCAGATACAGGATACAGCCTGGGATAGTATTGTTGCTAATGCAGCACCCTTAACCCCCATATCAAAACCGAAGATTAGAATAGGGTCTAAGATGATGTTAATAATGGCACCAATAGCCACCGTATACATACTAGTTTTTGCAAAGCCTTGTGTTGAGATAAATGCATTCATACCAAGAGTAATTTGTACAAAGATGGTACCAAGTGCGTAGATGTTAAGGTAGTCAAGTCCGTAACCTACTGTATTCTCGCTGGCTCCAAAAAACATTAAAATTGGTTCTCCAAAAAGTAATGTAAAAACGGTTAGTATAATTGATACAATAATTAAGGAGAAAAAAGAATTACCAAGAATTTTTTCTGCGCTTTCAGAATCCTTTTTTCCTAGCATAATACCCGCTCTAGGGGCACTACCCATAGCAACCAAAGCTGCAAATGCGCTAATTGCCATGATAACTGGCATAGTTACACCTACACCAGTTAACGCCTGCGTACCTATATCGGGAATATGTCCAATATAAGCACGGTCGACCATGTTATAGAGTACATTAATAATCTGTGCTGCGATGGCGGGAACGGAGAGTTGAAATAAAAGTTTTCCTATCTTTCCATTACCTAAATCAGCATTCATTTGTTTGTTCATGAAATCATCCCTTCTAGATTCGTTGTCATTCGTTGACTAATTTTATCTAACATAAGCCTATCTTCATCACTGATACCAGCCATTAAACGATTATGGAATTCAGTACGAGCTTTGGCTAGCTTTATTAAAATGGGTTCACATTCTTTTGTAGTATGAAGATGTAAGATACGACTGTCTAAAGTATCTTTCACCACAGTCAAATACCCAGACTTTATAAGGGATTCAACACTTTTAGCCACAAGACCTTTCGAAATCTTCCGGTATTGTGCAATATCTTTTGCACTATCAAAAGGTTTGTTATTCTGGAGGAATAACAAACATATTACTTCATTCCTTGTAAGATGATAATCACTTACTGCATCATGGCAAGTTTTTAGATAGAGTTTATCCATTTTTACAGAATTAACAAGAAAGCTTTCCATAAGTAATTCCTTTCTTCCTTACTCTTTCGAGCGGAGATGTACTTAAAATATTGTTCAGAATAGTTCAAAAATGAACTGTATAAATCGTACTGGAAAAAGTAGTATTTGTCAATTAAAATATATAAAAAAATTTATTATGCCACATATGGGGCATGTATGAGATAATCCATCCGATTAACATATCTCCATAAAATTAGCTATAGCTTTAAATCGTACATATGTATACATTTACATTTTTTCATCTATACATATTTATCCATATTTTAATTAATATCATAATTATAAAATTATGAGGCAGTTCCTTACTATGAAGAATAAAATTAAAAAATAACCAGTATAAATCCTCTAAAAGCATTTAATTTTATACATACTGGGATAAAAAACATAGTATATTTGTACTAATAAAATAGTGAGAATAAAAATAATAATTTCATATTGACACTATAATATATAAATGCTACAATTAGGTTGAACGTTAAATCTATACAATGTGCACAAATAGATAGAAAATAATAAACTATCTGAAGTTTAACGTTAAATCTAATTAAAATGGAAGGGGATAAGTTTTATGAAACGAAAAGTGATCGGCCTATTGTTATGCTTAACGTTAGCAATTAGTTTGCTTTCGGGTTGCAAAAAAAATGATGCAAATTCTACCTCAGGCGATGCGAAGCCAACAGAAGCTGCAAAACAGACAAATACTCCCGTACCTACAAAAGAAGTAAGTAATCCTGTAGAAAAAAATATCCAGTTAAAATTAGGTATCTGGCCAGAAGATACTCTAACTGATGATATTAATATGCACAAGGAATTTGTAAAGAGGTTTAATGGAAACCACCCTAATGTTGAAGTTGTTCCTGCTTACTATAAATACGCTGTGGATACCTTTGTTCCAAAGGCTGAGTCTGGTAACTTACCGACAATCTTTGAATCTTGGTATACAGAACCACAGAAGTTAATTGCAGGCGGATTTGTTGCCGATATTACTGATAATTTACAGAAAAGAGGATGGTTAGATTCTCTTAATCCATCTATCCGTGAATTATTGTCCAAGGATGGAAGAATCTATGGTATTCCACGTGATGGTTATGCTCTGGGCTTAATGTTGAATGTGGAATTATTTGAAGAAGCAGGTCTTGTAGATGCGAATGGTTACCCAATCTATCCAAAGACTTGGGATGAATTAGCTGAGACAGCAAAGAAGATTAAAGATGCTACTGGTATGGCAGGTATATGCCTACTTGCTAAGGACGGTGCTGGTGGATGGCATTTCTCCAACATAGCATGGGCATTTGGTGCAACATTAACCAAAGATAATGGCGATGGAACCTTTACTGCAAATGTAGATTCTCCAGAAGCAATTGCAGCTATGCAATATGTGAAAGATTTAAGATGGAAATATGATGTTTTAACACCAGATCCAATCAACGAAGATTGGGGTACTGGGTTTGTTAACCTTGGAGTTGGAACAGCAGCAATGTACATAGCAGCGAATGACGCTGTAAATCAGCCAACTCAGGTAAATGGTCTTCCAGTAGACAAATTAGCAATGTGTGCTCTACCAGCAGGTCCAAATGGTGCTCAGTATTCTTTATCTGGTGGTACTCCATACATGTTCTCTAAGGACGCTACTCCAGAAGAAATAGATGCAGCTCTTGATTATCTTGAGATTATGGGGAAAGCTCCGGTTGCTACTGATGAAGCAATTGCTGGCATGAAGGCAGATGCTGAGAATAGAGTAGCAAATGGCGTTCCAGTAATTCCAAGATTCCCATGCTGGATTGATCAGAAAGTTTTAGACGCAGAAAGTCAGATTATCAAAGAATATGGTAATGTAGATCCTAAGATGTTTGAGAGCTATTTTAATGCAACAAAGCAAAGCGGAAATCTTAGAATGGAAGAGCCAGGTTCTGCTCAGGACTTATATGCAGAGTTAACGAAGGTATTACAGGCTGTAGTTACAGATAAGGATGCAGATGTTGCAGCATTAATGCAAAAAGCAAATGCAAACTATCAGGGCATATTGGATGATCTCTTCAAAAAATAAGTTAAAATTGTATACAATTTTCTAGCGCTGGAATACAGCATGCTAAGAAATTGTATGATAATCATTTGCGTATGTTGTTTTTTTAGTAAACTACATACGCAAATGGTTTATAACATTGACCGGAACGGAGGTAGAATAGAAGGAATGAGAGAGAAAAAGAAAGTACCGAAAACATCTTGGAAGAAAAAAGATTTCCTTGGCTGGATGATCATGCTGCCTTCAATCATTTTGTTTGCATTTTTCGTATGGGAGCCCCTTATTGAAAGCGTTCGGTTATCGTTATATACGGCTAAGGGGATTCATACAGAAGATTTTGTTGGTTTTGATAACTATCTAAAGGTGTTACGGCATCCAGACTTTATGGATGCATTAAAAAATACGTTTGTT
>DPVV01000358.1 GCA_003526525.1 Lachnoclostridium phytofermentans
AGTACGTTTTCCATGCTTTTATTTGTCATATCTTTATATTTTGTAAATTCCGCACAGGAGAATTACTGATACTCCAACCCATTTATTTTAATGAGTTTTTTGCGCTTTTGATATCGTATATCAATTTTAAATTTTACATGGCTCTTTTGAGATAAATATTAATTCTAAAAAAATAAAAGCTATCTTTTAAACGATAACTTTGTCATGACTTTGTCTTTATTGTCTTGATTTATGCCGATGTACCTTAAAGTAATTTCAATGTTTGAATGATTTAGTATTTCCATTATTGTTACTGGATCACCAGATTGTTGATAAGTGTGGTACCCCCATGTTTTCCTTAGTGTATGAGTACCTATCGCTTCTAATCCGAAGTGCTTGCCAGCATCACTTAGAATATTATAGGCTTGCTGCCTTGTTATTGGTTTATTATTCCCATGCGTGGAGAGGAACAAATACATGTAATCTTCTTTGTCAGCTATGTAATCTTTTAATATTGGTTTCAATTCTGGATTAACTGCAAATCTTTTTTCTTTATTTGTTTTCATTTCACGTAAAGAAAAATGCTCTTTTATCTGTGTTTTATTTCTTATATCCCTTATATCTCTAACTCTAAATTTTAATATATCAGAAATTCGAAGCCCAGAATAAATACCAAACATAAACATAACATAGTTTCTTTCGTTCTCTTTTTTTAAATAGTCTGCAATATCAAATACAATGTCAATATCCCTTATTGGTTGGACTGTGTTCAATTTATCACCTCATTTCAAATAAAAAAAGACATCCGCGAATGATGTCTTAACCTTTTTTTACAGCTACAATATAACATGAGGTTAATAGGACATTCTAGGACATCTTTTTTATTTGTATCGAATAAGGAGATAGATTTGTGATATGTATATCCTTGCACGAACTATCAACCGAATTATCTTAATACAGACAGATTGGTTAATAGTTACTCTATAGAAACTCTTTCGAGCTACTATCTACATTTATAATAAATATTATGGTATACTAAATTCGGAGGTGTGCTACTATGCCATTCTATGAACCACCGAAAGACTTTAAAATTGAAATTAATTATGATGTATACCAAACTATCGGTGTTGCTCTATATACTGGAAATGATGGTAAGATAACACCGTTAAAACTTTATATTGATCTTCCTGACTCATCAAGAATTACAGTTGCAGTTGATGGTATCAAAACAACCAAGGAACTGAAAGGAAGAATTTTATTTACCTGCGTTGCTACATTACATGGTCGCAAACAATTATTTGATATTATTTATTACAAGGAACAAGGTCTTTGGGTGACTGATAAAATAAAAAGCTACTAACCATATCGATTAGTAGCTAATTTTTTATTCTCTTGCCTTTGTTCTGAGCTGTATACCTTCATCGAGAAATTTAAGCATGTTCTTGATTTGTTTATTACTTAGGTCTTGTACTTCTTCCTTGGTCATTATGAACGCACCGGCTTCTTTCTCATTGCCTATAATAATACTATACTCTTTCTTCTCTGCATTGTAATCAAGTTTGTATGTATAACCACGCTTCTTACAAAACTCCGCTAAATAATCATTTAACCCCATAAGTACCCCTCCGATTACTTCTTGCCTTTTGAGATTTTTATGACAGTGCGTTGCTTTATTACCTCTTTTTTATGCTCCTGCGAACATGCTATAGCTCCTCCAACAGCCCAGTAATCTGTTCCACATATAGGACACTTTCTTATATCCCTTCGCTTTATCTTTCTAGCTTTGTTGATAGATTCTCTTTTTGCATAATAATAGTTCAGTGCCTGTTGTCTATCTGCTTGCTTTATCATTATTGGTGCGCATTTGTCGCAATACTTTTGCATTCCACCATTAACCACGTATTCACATCCGCAGTTTTCACACTTATCTGTGCTACCAAGTGCTCTTTTAGGCCCTTCATTCCAATACTTTATTTTTCTTTCTCTTATTCTTTCTGCTCGACATCTTGGACAGTACCATGCACGTGGTCCACCATCAAAAAGAGAATTGCACTGCCTACATATCCTTTGATACACGTTCTTCATTCAATCTCCACTCCATAAACACGGTGTATGCAATTAGTTGCCGCGTGTAGACAGGAATAGGCATTTTCTCGTACTCCCAATCTTCTAATGTTCTGACAGGGACTCTGTATACATTAAAAAATTTCGGTCTTGATAATCCTAATAGATTTCTTATTTCACGCATATCAGTGTTTGCAATTGAGTATATTTTTTCTAATATGTCTGCTATTTTTTCTTCTGGGTAATTATCCATCCAATCTTGCCATCCACGCTCTGCAATATACATTTCCAAATTATCATATTGCAGTGCTTCGTTATAGAGATGTGAAAATAAGCTGTAAACCATATGCCATACTCCTTCTAGTGTTTTTCTACTGCGTTGCCTGGTAAATCCAAGCAACGCTAGCATTTCTTTTAATTAATTGTTGCAGTATGCCATTTCTTCTTTATAGTTTACTGAGTTTTCTACTGCTGCTTTGCCAGCAAGCTTAATTGCCGAAGTTTTGCTCATTAGTTCTCTTTCTCTGAAATCGTGCTCTTCTCTGTTTAACCATTCCTGTGCATCATCGCTGTTATCAAATACGTACACTACATGTTCCCATGACCCAAAATTACATTTACTAGAAACTCCATAAATCTTTCTCATACCTTTTTCCTCCTTGTTTTTTAATACTCATCGTATCAACCTTATGTATATATATTACCACGGTTACCGTGGTCTGTCAATACAT
>DPVV01000356.1 GCA_003526525.1 Lachnoclostridium phytofermentans
TGTAATAATATTTTTTGTAATATTATCTTTCCCTTTATATTTTAATTGATGCTCTAAGCTTGCCCAAAAGTCCATTGCTATTGTTCGTATTTGTACTTCAACCCTCATTGGTTGTTTGCTATCAGAAAAAAATACTGGAACCTCCACAATCATGTGATAACTACGATAGCCGTTTGGCTTAGGATTTTTTATATAGTCTTTTACTTTTAGCACAGTGATGTCATCCTGGCTGGCAAGCATTTTGGCAACTTTATATATATCATCCACAAAAGAACAAATAACGCGAATCCCTGCAACATCATTTAAATTCTCTACTATACTCTCCAATGTTATTTCTTTACCTGAGTCTTTTAACTTTTTTGCAATACTCATAGGTTTTTTTATACGTGAAATTATATTTTCTATGGGTGAATGGCGGTTATTAAGAGAAAGCTCATCGTTTAATATTTCAAGTTTTGTTTGAATTTCACGTATTGCAGCATTATATTTCATCATTAGTTCTCTAAAATCAGAAATATAGTTAAGAATTAGGTCTGGATCGTCAGGGAAAAATGTCTTGATAATTTCAGCTTTTTCATCCTTATCATTTTGTTTATATCGGTTTATCATATACTTTCCTCCAATTTCTTAATAAATATTCTTTATCATTTGAATAATATATTTTACACTAACAGATTGTCTTCCGATTACAGCAATATCAATAACAGCGTCGACATCGTTTAATTTAAACAGGCATATAATCTCTAATCATACAATCATCTGAATATGTATTATTTTACTATTTTACATTATATTTGTTAAAAATATGTGTTTAAAATATGTATTTAAACGATAAACGCACTAGTGTGACACTTCTTGCTGTCACACTAGTGCGTTTTTTGTAAATGAGTTTTGGGTATGGTATGCGTTGTTGGTCTTGGGAGGGGAGTATTAAGCCCCTTCCCCTGCATAAACATTAGGGTTATAATTATTTGGGCTCTTAATCGTAAACACTAATTCTCCAATCTGCTCTTCGCTTAAATTTTGTGGTTCAACACCATAATAATGGTTTGCTGCTTCTTTTACCCCATAGCAGCCTTCCCCAAAATAAATAACATTAAGATATAGCTCTAAAATTTCATCTTTTGAATAATTTCTTTCTAATTCAAAAGCAACAAGTACTTCAGCCACTTTTCTTTCCATCTTTTTTTCAAATGAAAAGTACATATTCTTTGCAAGCTGTTGGCTAATAGTACTTCCACCTTCCACAAAAGAACCTGCCATTACATTATGAAACATTGCTCTCGTAGTTGCAATTGGATCCATACCAAAGTGGTAATAAAATCGTTTATCTTCTGATTGTATCAACTCCTTGATATAGTCTTCTGGAATTGTATTAAGTTTAAAATACCCTTCTTTTTCTTTGATATTATCAACAACGCTTTCCACGCTATTTCCTTTTACTGCATTTTGATACATTTTATATCCACTTGAAATGACCGGTATAGCTTTGGAAAAGCAGAATATAAATGCTGAGAGTATTATTAGACTAAATATCCAAATATATTTCTTCTTCATATAAACCTCCTCATATATCTTGCAAAAACTCGCTAAATCTTTCGTTTTCGCAGTTTTCTATTTCTGATTGCTTTATCATAGAGCCAATAGCTCCTCGTATAACAGAAAATATATTAAGTATCTAAGTTTATCTATCTTTTAATTAAAAACTATCTCGTTGAGGATTCATTTCTTTCCTCGTATTTTATGATGAAATTATATCATGAAGAAATTTTATCATCCATCGATTCATCTTACAGATAACTTACATTTATGTAATATTGAAAACTAAAAATTTTGCTTTTAAATAAAATAAGAAGCAGACAAAATACATCTTGTCTGCTTCTTATTACTACTCTAATATTATATTATATTACATCCCCAAAAATTATTTAATATATTACGTTCTAAGCAAGCTACAACTGCTTTATTTAACTTGATTACTGCTATGAAAGAGATTACTCGTTCTATAATTTCTCAATCGTTTTCAGCGATTGGAATGTTGAACAAAATATATTCCAATTCTTCATTATTTTCAGTTATCGTAGCTATTTTAACTCCTAATAAATCACCGTCTAACCTAAGATTATGTTTTCTCATATAGGAAAATGGTTCTTGAAATATGGCTTTCTCATGATTTAAAGTGTTTTTGTTTATTTTATCAATATTGACAGGAAGTTTTTCCAAACTCATGAGAGTTTTTCTTGTATTATATCTTTCTGTATACTCATTTTCCTCAATATTAAACTGTTTTAAATCTGATACCTTTACAGCCCATCCCATATTGATATCTATTTCATCACATTCAATATCTTCTTTTCTAATTATGTATACCATCTGTACTTCTGGTGCCAAATATAAATATTCATGAATTTTTTTAGTACGATTTTCTTCTAACAATAAATTTGCACCACTTTGATATAATACATAGGAATACGCAATACAATCTCTGATGTAAAGATGTTGATAAATACTATTTGTTTTCTCCAAAAGAATCAGATCATCACTTAATCGATGTCTTAGGTTTGTCAAATAAGCTATTTCATTTTGCATATTTTGATCTTGTATTTTATACTGTTGAATTAATTCTTGAATATTATAATCTTTCATCTCAATAATATCATTATGTGCAAATCCATATTTTCTTAAGGATCTAACTGTCATTAACCTAGTGAGATCACCCTTATTGTAATATCTGTATGTATTATTTAAATCTCGTTTTGATTTAATATGGCCATATCCTTCATATCGTCTTACTGTGTTAGTTGACACATTTAATAATTTAGCTAATTCACTAATCTTATATTTCATGGAAATCCCCCAAAATATCATGTAATATTTCAT
>DPVV01000355.1 GCA_003526525.1 Lachnoclostridium phytofermentans
ATTTGCTATAAATGACTCAAACTTCTTATATTTACGATTAGCACGAATACCTTTTTTCTTCAAATTAAGCCATAAACCTGAGCGAATTTTACGAAATCTTTTTGCATCCTTTAACCCTTTATACAAATTTAGCGGCTTATATAGAGTATCGATACAGTCCAATCGAAGATTTATAATATCAACTTCATAACCTAACTTTTTAACATATTCTTGTAGCCCCCAAGCTTGCAGCATACAACCATAATTGTGTGCTGAGGAGATGGTTACAATTCCAACTTTCATCTTTCTTTTTTTACCTCCGTTGTTTACTACCCACATGTTCATACAAAATATTTATACAATTTTATAGTAGGCTGTATCCAGCACTATAAAATTGTATGATATCTATTTTGTATGATTAACTCCGATTAAATCTTCAAACTGTTTTACTATAGATTGATTATATTTCGTAAAAGAGATGTTAAGTGGTTTTACTTTGCCTTCCATAAACTCTTCCATACCTTTTCTTAATCCCTTCTCACTGTTTTCTACCAGATAACCTTGATGCTCTCTTAAAAAATCACCGGAACCCGGAATATCTGTTGCAACAATAGGAACTCCTAACGTATCTGCTTCTAGTAATACTAACCCGAGTGGTTCACGATCAGATGGTAAAAGAAATAGATCGCATTGTTTTAGTATGGCAAATGGATTTGAAGTTGATTTTACAATATAAATATCGTTCGCACATTCTAATTTCCTTGAAAAATCTACCGTATTTTTAAATAGGGTACCATAACCACCAATGATGATAAGCTTCGTGTTTGGTTGTTTCTTATGAAACTCATTAAATGCTGACATCAATTTCATATGTCCTTTTTCTGGTGAGAATCGTCCAATCGTTATAAATTTCGTAGAGTCACCTTCTAGCATCCTAGTAAAGTCTTCATAAGGAACGGAAAGCTCAGTCTCCTCCTCCATAACAAACGGAAGTTTTGCCTTATCTAAGATTCCATCGACATTATGAGCATTTTGTAAAACTTCTACCTTGTCCATAAAATTACCGACTTTTTTAATGGAGTCTTTCGTTGCTTCACTAACCGCAACAATCTTATCATAAGTTTCAAACGCATGCTTAAGAATATTAAAGTGAAAATTCTTCTTTTCTTTATATTCCTCATACATATCATTATGGACAAAGATAACCTTCCTAGCCTCTGATTGCTGTAAATACAAGGTGATATCTGGAGCATAACCGGTGAAATGCACAATTTCATCGATTCGAACATTGTGAAAACGCTTATCAAAGTCTCTTTGATAGAGTCGATTCAAGCGCTTTTGCAAAAATTTTGAGTCTTTATTAAATCGATAATATAACTTATGGTAAACTGCTTCCATCCATTTCCATTCTATGGTACTTCCGCAAAGTGGCATTAATCCTGTATTCGGTGGTAGAACCGATAAACGCATAGGAGTCTTTGTAAATTGATTTTGCTTAAAGAAGAAATAGTAATTTGCTTTCTCTTTATCTACTAAACTCATAAGATTTAATAAAGAGGTCGTGATGCCGTTCATCGCTAAGTTCGAACAATAGACAAGAATATTTGGCTTTCCATTCCCTTTCGCTTTTTCTTCTTTACATACTTTTTGTCCAAGAAAAACATGCTTTGCAATCTTATTTGCTGCATCGATATTATCATAAGTACAGAATTTTTCTAAAAATTCCTTATCGTCATATGTTTTTGGTAAATTAAATTCTTCGCATAGCTCTGTTACATTCTCTGCTTGCGGAAATGGAAGTGAATCGAGAGGAATGTAGAGACCTCTTTCATCCAGATAATCTTTCCGATCATACGTAAATAAAACAATTTTCTTTCTCGTATTTGCGAAATCAAAAAATACACTAGAATAATCGGTTACCAAAATATCCGCTGAATTTAAGAAATCATACGTTTCATAACCCTCTGGAAAGGGCTTGATGTGTTTATACTCACTAAAATCAAAGCGTCCTTGTAAAAATACATGGAATTTTACATAGAACACCTGATTGTCATTCAGTAGTTTATCAAGTATTGCAAAGTTACAAGCACAAGCTTCTACCTGCTCCGTATTAGCGCTTTCTGTTAAAGTACCACGCCAAGTTGGCATACAGACAATCACTTGTTTGTCTGTTAACTCTAATTCTTTACGAATTATTTCTGTCCGCTCTTTTTGATAAAAGATTGCATTTCTAGGATATCCTTCGCATAGAATTTTACCCTGGTACGTATTTTCTAGATAATACGCATGAATCATCTTTTCTTTCATGTAGTCGTTTGGATATAATAAATAATCTGCAATCTGAAAATTCTTCTGAATATTCCCCATTGCAAATGCTCGATTTTCGACTTCATACCCCATATGTTTCAGAGGTGTTCCATGCCAAGTGTTTAAATAAACCTGTTCCGGTCTTTTATAAAACCAAGTTGGAAAACTAGTATCATTCACTATATACTTTGCGGTAGCTAACATCTCTAAATATTTTTTCGAATTCATTTCAAGAAGTATGACATTATTTATCTGATACTTCCAAAGCAACTTTTTAACTCTATCTTTATTAGATAAGTTAACGTTAAGGTAGCATTGAAACTTGGAATATTCTTTCTTCGTTAATTCCTTCAACAAGTAAAAAATATTACCAGCTAAATCAGCTCCTGCCTTCGATTCAAACAAAATAGCTGTTTCCTTTATTGGTTTCTTTCGTTTATTCAAATAATACGAATTACGATTGCAAACTTTTCCAGTAGATTTTATCTTGGAAATTTTGCCTTCAATGTTAAAATTCATCGATTTATTCCCCGCTATCCTTTGGTTACTTAGTTTTTTTCTCATTCATTATATAATAAATTGCTACTTATTACAATTTAATTCGTTAATAAACGATATTGTTCTACAGCTGTAGTGAAATAATCATATTCCAAGCTATATAATTTCATTAAATTCCAAAGAGAGATTTTATCCCATAAACATGGCAATTTAATTATACAAAATAAAGAAACCTTATTTGTAACATTACCGTGCTCAATAGTCATACAAATTAGGTTTCCTATTTTATTATCTAACAAAGGGAAGTTGGCTAGGCGTACATTTTATACATAACAAGGAAAAGTCCGCTTCACGAACTTTTCCTTGCCATGTATATATTCTATAATTTTTCTATAATTCTTCTATAAAAACATCTGCAGTAATAATCTTTCCGATACGTTTTACATGACTTGTCATATAAGTAATACCATCTTCTTCGATTTCTACCTCTACAGTTCCACCAGGCATATGAACTTTCACTTTACGGTCTGTTAACCCTAATTTATAGGCAACGTTAGCAGCTGCGCAACTGCTACTACCAGATGATAAGGTATATCCAGCTCCGCGCTCATAGATTTCAATCACGATTTCTTCCCGATTCAATACTTGCATAAATTGCACATTGATTTTATTCGGAAAGTGCTCATCAGACTCAATAAGTTTACCTAAGCTCTTAACTTCCTTCTTCACTAATTCATCTCTTAAAATGACACAATGTGGATTTCCAATGGTTAAGCAGGTAGTAATTACCTTCTGTCCTTGAAATTCCATTGCTTCTTCAATCACTTCTCTAGGTTCACCTGTTACAGGAATCTCATCACTCATATAAGAAACTTTACCCATTGCAACATTTAGGGTGCCATTTTTATCATTGCTGTAATGAATTTCTATTGGTCCTCCTAAGGTATTGATAGTAATAACATCCCCTGTTACATACTTATGGTCTTTTAAAAACTGTGCAAATATACTGATTCCATTCCCACTCTTCTCTGCTTCACTTCCATCTGGATTAAAGATGCGCACATAAATTCCATCTTCCTTTTCGTAAGGTCCCATCAAAATACCGTCAGAACCTACTCCAAAGTGACGGTCACATATTTCACGAATTTGTGAACTTTTCAGTTCATATTCAAATTTTTTGGTATCAAATACTAAATAATCGTTTCCATTTCCGTGATATTTCTCAAAGATAAATTCCATAGTTTAACCCCTTTCAGTTATGTAACATACAAAAATACATTCTTTTTCTATTTTTCTATCATTATATTTAATGCTTAAACTTGATTTCTTAATTACTATTTTTATCATTGTATCTTTCTATATTGAGCATTATAACAAGTTTTTCTTCCTAATTAGTATTGCAAGCTATACTATAAGTTTCTTTTTCTACTCAATATTGCGTGCATTGCAACATGCTTTACTACTTTGCTTTGCAAGCATTTCTGATAAGCTTACCTTCCACTTTGTTTTGTAAGCATTATCTCACTACTTATATAATACACAACATATTTTAACTATAACATATCCATTTCTGCTCGACATATTGCATTTTCTGCTCTTTTATATATCATAGAATTAGATTTACAGGCTTCTTAAGTTATAGAACTTTTACTGTCAAGTATTAGTCATGAATTATTGTAATTATTTTACTTAAAAAATCATTTGCAAAATTATGAAAAGTATATTAACATACTAACTATTAATAAAATTCAGATGAAGATAGTGGGAGAGCGATGTTTCTACATCCACCGAAGAAGTAAATCTTTCAGGTACCTAATCAGTCGATTTGATTAGAGATGACCGCTATTGGATGAAGCCTTGGAGAGACTCGATAAGAGCACCGAAGGAGCAAGCCGAAAGGTCAAACTCTCAGGTAAAAGGACAGGGATGGGTAACATATTTTACAAATATCAGTTTATATATTAATCTGACTTATATCTTATCTTTTCCCATTTATATCTCCAAAAATTTACTTAAAGGGGAGGCGCTTTACATTGCCTTTCAATGATGCATAAAAATGGAGGATTAAAATGGATCAATTCACTAAAGTTCTAAATCAAATTGACTCTTTCGTATGGGGGGCACCACTTTTAATATTATTAGTTGGAACCGGAGTCTATCTTACCGTACGTCTTGGATTACTTCAAGTATTCAAATTACCACTGGCATTAATATATCTATTTTCAAAAGAAGAGGGAGAGGCTAAGGCAGAAGGTGATGTAAGCAGTTTTGCAGCATTATGTACTGCTTTAGCTGCAACCATTGGTACTGGCAATATTGTGGGTGTTGCAACTGCAATTAAAGTCGGAGGTCCTGGTGCGCTATTCTGGATGTGGATAGCAGCTTTTTTTGGTATGGCAACCAAATATGCAGAAGGATTATTAGCTGTTAAATATCGTGTCGTAGATGGCAATGGGCAGATGTCTGGTGGGCCTATGTATTATATAGAAAAAGGATTAGGACTTAAATGGTTAGCTAAATTATTTGCTTTCTTTGGTATTGGGGTAGCTTTCTTTGGAATTGGAACGTTTGCTCAAATTAATTCCATAACCCAAGCAACGAAAGTAGCCTTTCATGTACCGATCGTAGTATCTGCAACAATAGTAACAATTCTTGTTGCATTGGTTACCTTAAATGGTATAAAGAGGATATCAAAAGTAGCTGAAATCATTGTACCTTTTATGGCTATTTTTTATATTTTAAGCTCTATTGTTATCTTACTATTAAATGCAAAATTACTTCCTGGTGCGATTGAACTAGTTATTAAGAGTGCATTTACACCAGTTGCGGCTGCGGGTGGATTCTTAGGGTCTACAGTGAAACAAGCCTTACAAAATGGTGTTGCTAGAGGTGTTTTCTCGAATGAATCAGGTCTTGGAAGTGCCCCTATTGCAGCGGCGGCAGCAAAAACCAAATCCTGTGTTCGTCAAGGGTTAATCTCAATGACTGGTACTTTTATTGATACGATTGTCGTATGTACAATGACTGGTTTGGTTTTGATAGTAACACAATCTTGGCAATTAGATCTAGAAGGAGCAGCTATTACAAATTATGCGTTTGCAGCTGGATTACCTACAGCTAATTTAGGCAAATTTATCGTGACAATTGGTTTAATTTTCTTTGCTTTTACAACGATTATTGGTTGGAACTATTATGGAGAACGTTGTACGGAATATCTATTTGGAATAAAAGCAATCAAAATTTATCGATATATATTTATTGCATTAGTAGCAATCGGAGCTTATATAAAACTTGATTTAGTATGGATAATTGCAGATATTGTGAACGCTCTAATGGCAATTCCTAATCTAATTGGTTTGTTAGGATTAAGGAAAGTGGTACTCTCAGAAACTAGGGCTTATTTTAAAAATATATAAGAGGAACTTTAATTATCATAAGATGAACTATAATTATCATCTGAAGGAAAGGAACCTAAAATGTAATCTTACGTTTTTCGGTTCCTTTTTGTATATAAGTCTTCTTCTACTCAATATTGCAAGATTTACGATAAGTCTCTACTTTGCTTAGCAGGCATTATCCTACTACTACCTATATGATATACAACACATTTTAACTATAACATATCAATTTCTACTTGGTATATTGCATTTTCTGCTCTTCTATATTAT
>DPVV01000178.1:0-2445 GCA_003526525.1 Lachnoclostridium phytofermentans
ATCTAGCCATGGCATTCCAAATCTGCCTCGTCAATTACATAGAGCCCATATTCATCACATAAATCATAGAAATGTTCATTCGCAGGATAGTGAGAACAACGTACCGCGTTGATATTACACTGTTTCATAAGCAGGATATCTTCCATTGACTGCTCATATGAAACACAGCGTCCTTCTTTTGGATTAAAATCATGATGATTTACACCATTTAATAATATAACCTGGCTATTTACACAAAAATTATAGTCGATAATTTCAATTCTTCGAAAACCCACACGTACCTTTACCTCATGACATCCTATGGATACGGTCAGTTCATATAAATTCGGTGTTTCAGCTGTCCAGAGGTCTGCGTTCAGTATTATCTCCTCAAGATGGGCCTTACAGGCTTCTGTCTGAAATACACCCCTTGCCATTTCCTTCCCAGCCCTCATAAGCTTCCAAGTACCCTCGCAGCTTTTCTGCTTTGTTGTGATGTCTACTTTCAAAATTCCGTTTTTGTAATAATTATCCAGATCTCCAATTACAGAGCAGTCGATAATGCTGTTCTTCGGCTCATTAATCAATTCCACGTCACGGTAGATTCCTGAGAGCCACCACATATCCTGATCCTCAAGGTACGAACCGTCGGACCATTTATAAACCCGTACTGTAATGTCATTTTCACCTTCCTGCAAAAAGGCTGTAACATCGAATTCACTTGGAAGACGGCTGACCTTACTGTACCCTGCATGTATTCCGTTTACCCATACATCGAATGCACTGTCTACTCCATGAAATTTTAAAATTGTATCATTAGACAGCCATTCCTTGCTTAGAGAAACGTTTCTTTTATAAATTCCGGTCGGGTTCTCGGTGGGCACAAAAGGAGGATTGATAGGAAACAAATACAATACATCAGTATAATGCATCCGGTCATATCCCCTTAATTGCCATACTGAGGGAACATCTATAGTATCCCACTGAATACCGGTCTCTTCATTCATAAAGCCTTCCGGAGATAATTCGGGAGCTTCCAAATATAAAAATTTCCATTCTCCATTTAAACTGACCCTGTTAGCAGAATCCTGATAAAATGCAGTACGAGCCTCCCTTCTTCTTATATGACTCAATCGATGGTCTTCCCATCTCTTCTCTATTCTCCTCGTCATGCCAATTTCTCCTTATCTAATATTGTTTCAGAACGCCTAGGCGCTCTAACTGCAAACGATGCGTTAGCTTTGGTATCTGCGATAAATGTAAAGCCGGGCAGAAAACAGAACATATACCTATCTGATAAAAGCTACCCGGCCGCTTTTCTTATTTAATGGAACCACTGGTTCCTTCGACAATATATTTTTGTGCAGCAATAAATGCAATAATTGTTGGTATAATCATAATAACTGTAATGCAAAGCATCGGAATAATTTTCGTACTGTGGATTCCTTTAAAAGAAGCTAATCCTAATGCCAGTGTATATTTACTTCTGTCCTGTAAGAAAATCAATGGTCCAAGATAGTCGTTCCATACCGAAATCATATTCAGAACGCCCACAAGAATAAGGGAGGGTTTTAAAATCGGCATATAGATTTTCCAATAAATCTGAAAGGCATTTGCTCCGTCAATGCGAGCCGCTTCTTCAAAATCCTTTGGAACTCCCATCAGGAACTGCCTCATTAGGAAAATATAATAAGCCGAACCGAACCATGCCGGTATAATCAAAGGTTTTAATGTATTAATCCATCCAAACATATTAAATTCCATGTACTGTGGAATCATCGTTACATCCCAGGGAATCATCATCGTTGAAAGAAGAATCATGAACAGGACGTTTTTCCCTTTAAAATCAAATTTAGCAAAGCCATAAGCAACCATGGAACAGGAAAGTATCTGACCAGCGGTAGTCAATACGGTAACAAAAATTGAATTCTTTAAATAAGTGCCAAAGGGTTGTGATTTCCATGCATTTGCGTAATTCTCAAACAGAAATTTTGATGGAAACAGCTTCGGCGGATATGCAATCGCCTCTGCCTCGGTTTTAAAGGTAGTAAAGAACATATATACAAAAGGTGCAAGGAAGTAGATTGCAATCGCAGTCAGTAAAATATAGATAATAACCTTTGTTTTTCTTGATAACTTCATTACTTATTACCTCCCCTTCTCTTTTTATTTTCCTTTTTTGCTTCTGCCTCATAGAATACCCATGCTGATGAGGACCTAAAAACCAGTGCTGTTAAAATCAATATTATTATGAACATCACCCAGGCATTGGCACTTGCATAACCCAGTTTATGATGCTTAAAGGCATTGTTGTAAGTGTAAAGTCCGTAAAAATAAGTAGACTTTAACGGGCCTCCCCCAGTCAGCAGCATTACCAAAGTAACCTGCTGGAAAGAACCAATAATTGAGGTTATCAGATTAAACAAAATTGTAGGTGTTATAATCGGTAATGTAATACTGAAAAAC
>DPVV01000178.1:2521-4513 GCA_003526525.1 Lachnoclostridium phytofermentans
CGAAAAACTGTCTTGCGGGACTCGCCCCGTCAATAGAAGCTGCTTCAAACAAAGTGATAGGTATACTTTTAATATTTGTATAAAATATGAGCATCATTGTACCTACACCAAAGGCACTAGCAAGAATAACTGCAAGTAATGCCCATGCGGGATCTACCAGCCATCTTGGCCCTTCGATTCCAATTAAAGATAATAAATAATTTAATACGCCGTAGTTACCGTTTAAGATCCATCCCCAGATAATAGAAACTGCAACACCGGAAATAACTGCCGGAATATAGAAAATGGTACGGTATATTTTTACTCCTTTTATCGGCTGCGTAATCAGCATCGCAAGGAATAGTGCAATTCCCATGTTTAACGGCACAAAAATTGCTGCATATTTTAGACTGATCTTTAAAGATTTCCAAAACTGAGTGTCCTTCGTGAACATCTCTATGTAATTTTCTAATCCTCTAAATACCGGCTCAGATGTCAACGGCCAATCAAAAAAACTCATTACGAGAGACAAGATAAGTGGTCCTATAGTAAATACCAAAAAACCAATTATCCATGGAGTAATGAAGAAATACGGGGTTGCTTTTCTTATAAACTTTTTACGTTTCATAATTTTCACCTGCCTAAACCCTTCTTTTAATTTATAAAAGAGGTAAGTTATCCAGGGCATTGTGCCCCAGATAGCTTACTTTCTTGCTTACTTTTCCTGTTTTACTGCTGTACCGCATTATTTAATACATCCGATGGGCTCTGTAAAACACTTGGGTTGAATATCTCTTCAAAGGATAAGGACAGGTTTTCTGATATTTTAGACCATTCCTTAATTATAAAGCTTGCCGGTGTATAGCCCTTGCTTTGCTCCAACATTACATAAAAAGGTGCATATTCCGGCTGTTCCATAATCTTTTCTGACTCTACAACGCTGTTTAAGACAGGTAATTCCGAACCGATACGTTCTTTATTTGCTTCTTCATTTGTCCAAAAATTTATGAATTCCCATGCTGCATCTTTATTCTTGCTATCCTTGGACATAGAGATACCGGAAGAACTTAAAATACTTACAGAATCCTTACCTGCATTAGCGAAGGCAGGAATGGTAGTAACACCGTAGTTCACCTTATCTTCCTTAAGTGAATCGATTGCCCAGGAGCCATATACATACATTGCCACAACACCAGAACGGAATTCATCTGTACCGCTCTTCTCTGAAGCTATAGCATAACCTTCCTTTTCCATATCCTGAAACATCTGTAATATTTCCTTCGATTTCTCAGAATTCAAATTTCCCTCTAGTTTGCCATCTTTATCGCAATATGTAGTTCCGTTACTCCATAGGTACATCTCAAAATCATAAGGATCCGGCTTCATCTGGAATGAAAATCCCACCGCTGAAGTCTTCTCTGTAATGGTTTTTGCTGCTGCTTTTAAATCCTCCCAGGTCCAGTCAGCCGTAGGCTCTGCCAAACCTGCTTCTGCAAATATATCCTTGTTGTAGAATAAGGCATGTGTCGTAAATCCAATTGGAATACCGTATACCTGATCATTGATGGAGTTGTAGTTCCAAAGAGTTTCATAGAAGTTAGACTTATAGTTATCTCCTTCTTTATCTATGTATCCATCCAAAGGCTCTAATCCCCCAAAATATGCCGGATAGTTCCACATGTACATAACATCCGGTGCATCCCCTGAACCCATGCCCGCACTGATTTTTGTGTCAAAGTCACTTCCGTAGGCTTCCAGAGTTACCTCAATGTCATCATGTGCTGCATTAAACTTGTCAACTAGTGCCTGTTGGTCATCTACACCATCTGCTGTATCCCAAGATGCAAAACGAATTTTTGCTTTTTCTCCTTTTGCGCTACTCTCCTTGCTCTTACTGCATCCGGTAAAGATTGTTACCAATGCTAAAGAAAACACGCATAAAGCCACTAACTTCTTTTTCATATACCTTCCTCCTATTTTTTAGTAAACATATGTATTATTACTAGGTAAATA
>DPVV01000178.1:4747-11663 GCA_003526525.1 Lachnoclostridium phytofermentans
TATTTACCTAGTAATAATACAATAGTTTTAGTTTGTTAAATATTTTTTCTATACTTTTCACATATTTATTGATTGTTTTTGTGCATAATTACCAAATATTATGTAATCATTATTATGTAATGCTTAAAATGGTCTATACTCATAAAATTACTATAGAAAATACAATTTCTACAACATAGATTGGCTGGCTTTATGAGGGATAATATGGTAAAATAAATATAAATAAATGAAAGTAGGTATCCTTATGGAGTTTAGGATTATATCTTTGCCACCTTTTAAAGCTGCTTCTTCTGGTGTAGATAAGAACTTTGATTTTTCCGAAGATGGTATATTGGGGAAGTTTGATAGATATTTTTCTGCAATCACTCCCTCAGCAAGCGATAATTTTATGCCAAGAGATTTTTTGTTTTTTGATGAAGAAAATCAGGGTATGGTTTGGTGGTGGGCGTTAAGTGATGATATGAATGATGGTGGCAACAAGATTGTTGATTTTGAAGGTGGATACTATCTGACTTATGTCTATAGAGATGGCGACGAAGAAACAAATGGTAAGCTATATAAGGAAGCTATGGAATACATAAAAAACTCAGAGATTTTTGAGTTGGATGTTCGCTCTAATCATTATTCCATGGGACATATTATCACTCCCAAAGAGATTACAAATGCACAAGGCTGGGCACAAATGGAAACATTTATACCGATTAGGTTAAAATAGCATTATTATGTGAGACTGAATTGAGCTCAAAAAAATACGGCAGTCTTGAATTTTATTTCAAACTGCCGTTTACCGTTTCTGCTTTATTTCATATCTTTGTTTTATTATATGTAAGATGAAATTATGGTGTTGCGGTGTTTTTCCTTCCTCTTTTAACCCATTTACATAATTGTAATAAGATCACATAAGCTTTGAAGGGAATATGTGATACCTTCTGCTTTCGCTGCCTGACCGATTCCCGCACAGTCAAATCCTCCGGAAATTGCTGATTGAACCCCTGCAGCAGCATCTTCCACCACAAGACATTCATCAGACTCATAACCTAATTTCTGTGCTGCCTTTACAAATACCTCCGGATCCGGCTTGGAATATTTAATCATATTACCATCAACTACTACATCAAAAAAATTTTGTAATCCAATGCGTTCCAAAATATATGGTGCATTACGACTGGAAGACCCGATTGCAAGTTCAATTCCTTTTTTACGTAATTGTTTTAAGGTATCTGAAACCTCTTTTGATAAATCTTTTTCACTCATCTGCGCTAACAATTTTATATAAAACTCATTCTTTTCATTTGCCAGCTTTTGTTTTTCTTCCTCTGTGAAGTTTCCTTTGCTTTGTTCTAATATAATCTCCAAACTCTCCATACGACTTACACCTCGTAGCCTGTGATTGATATCTTCATTAAAAGGAATCTGTAATTTATCGGCAAGCTGCTTCCATGCTTTGTAATGATACATATCTGTAGAACAAATCACACCGTCCAGATCAAAAATAATTGCCTTATATCTCATATCCTACACCAAATACCTTTCTTTCATAAGTTCACACTCTTCTTTTGCGATGCAAAGAGCTGTGTTAAAGTAGTTATCCCTTTTTCGACTCCTTTCCTAAATTTGTGTTATTTTAATATACTAACTCTAATTCTATTTCTATTTCTATTTCTATTTCTATTTCTATTTCTATTTCTATTTCTATTTCTATTTCTATTTCTATTTCTATTAAATCATTCTATCATGCTGCTTTATAGAAAGCTAACTAATTTTTTAATATCGTATCAGAATAAGCCTTGAAATAATTGCTCATTATTTTTTGGACTTGCATATATTCTTCACATCAACTATCATATAAAGTTGAAGTAATTACATACAGGAAGGGTAAAACTTTGACAGAAGGAAAAATTTCAAAAAAAATTATATTTTTTGCCATGCCAATCTTTTTGGGAAACTTATTTCAGCAGCTTTATAACGTTGTAGATTCCCTTGTTGTTGGGAACTTTCTTGGAAAAGATGCACTTGCGGCAGTAAGTTCTTCCGGCAGCTTGATTTTTTTAATTGTAGGATTTATAAATGGTATCTTCGTAGGAGCAGGCGTGATTATTGCTCGCTATTTTGGAGCAAAAAACATGAAGGATTTATCTATTGCTGTTCATACCACCATTGCTTTTGGAATTATTGCCGGAATAATTGTAACAGCATTGGGAATGGGATTATCACCTTGGATGCTTAGAATGATGGGAACACCGGATGATGTACTTCCCGATTCTATTATGTATTTTCAATTGTATTTTGCTGGGGGAATTGGCATTGTTATGTACAATGCATGCATGGGTATTTTTCAGGCAGTCGGCGACAGTAGGCACCCGCTTTACTACCTGATTATAGCAGCAATCATCAATGTTGTTTTGGATCTTTTATTTGTAGCTGGCCTGGGATTTGGTATTGGTGGTGCAGCTATTGCAACTGTAATCTCACAGTTTGTAAGCGCTATTCTTGGATTTGTTAAACTACTAAGAGTCGATGGTGAGCACCGGATACAAATCAATCAAATACGCATTCAACGTAACATGCTTGCAAGAATCCTAAAAATGGGTATCCCAACTGGTGTTCAGAATTCCGTGATAGGATTTGCAAATGTTATTGTCCAGTCCAACATTAACCATTTTGGTTCTATTGCCATGGCTGGTTGCGGTAGTTATTCAAAACTTGAGGGCTTTGCATTTTTACCTATTACTAGTTTCAGCGTTGCTTTAACAACTTTTATCGGACAAAATCTAGGTGCTAAGCAATTTGAACGTGTAAAAAAAGGTGCCCGTTTTGGAATCCTATCTGGGGTGTTGTTGGCAGAAACTGTCGGCATTGTACTATGGATATTTGCACCGGTACTAATTGGATTCTTTAATAATCAACCCGAAGTCATAGAGTTCGGCGTTATGCAGTCAAGAACAGAAGCATTGTTTTTTTGTCTACTCGCCTTCTCTCACTGTCTAGCAGGTATTTTAAGAGGTGCTGGAAAATCTACTATTCCTATGTTTGTTATGCTTGTCTGTTGGTGTGTCATCCGCATAACCTACATAACAATTATGGTACGTATTATACCGGACATACGGGTAATCTTTTGGGCATATCCATTAACCTGGTTCCTAAGTTCTATTTCGTTTCTAATTTATTATAAAAAGGCAGACTGGCTTCACAGTTATGTAGAACAGGCTACAGGTGCTTGATCTCCTGCCTAAACAAGAAAGTCCCATGCTTAAAGAAGCACGGGACTTTCCTAATATGGTTAAAATAATATCTTAATTAAAATACTTGCTAAAACTAATATCAGTGCACCGCATATTCTGGTTGCAATCTGCGCAAAAGGAAGTAATTCCATTCTCTTTGCGGCTGATAATACAGCGATATCTCCTGTACCTCCCATATTCGTAGTACATAAACCTGCAGTAATTGAGGATTCAATAGGATAAAAGCCTACGAAATAGCCGCCAAGACCTGCTCCGAGTACAACACCGCCGACAACAACGGCTACTAAAAGTAAATAAATAGGTGAAAGTGAAGCAGCCACTGCATGTAAGTCAATCATGGAAATACCAATTCCAACAAGTAGAGCACTGGTCCAGTTGCCCATTACAAACTGACTCCACTGTTGGGCTGATTTCTCGAATTTTTCTGGAATTATGCCCACAGCTTTTGATACAGCAACAAGGATAATCATCCATGCATAAGCATGAATTGTTGGGACGAATTTGTTAATAATCGTACCTGCCAAGAAGAAAAATATAGATAATACAATTCCAATTCCAAGCATCTGAATATTTGGCTTGTTCTCTTTATTTTCTGACATATCGGAAGGATCTTTTTTCATAAGCTTGCCATTGCCTGATAAAGAAGGCTTTGCTTCTCCAATTCTTGCAAGTAATCCAGCACCAATAATAGCCATTACATTACCTAGGGTAGAAGCAGGAATCATTCTTGATATAATAACTGCAGAATCCTGGTTTAAAGCATCAGCATACATACCGGATAATGGAACCACTCCGGCACCCATTCCGCCACCCATCATAGGAATAGCAATATACATGATTGCGTCGATAAAACCATAACCGGTTATTACGCCAAATAAACCTACCAATATAATAGCAAATGCCATGGAACATAATGCAACGGGTAAAAATCTTATTGCAGCATTTAAAAGTAATTTACGATTCATTCCCAGGATACTTCCAGTGATCAAAGCTGCGATATAGAAGTTCAGGAATCCGGTTTTATTCATAAAGGTGTCAACATTTTCTATAACAGGAGCTGGAATAAGTTGAAAGAATACTAAAAACGCTGAAATAAATATACAAGCAATAGCTCCTCCACCAAGATAAGTCTTAAGAATCGGGGTATTGTTACCAATTGCATTAAATAATCCACCAAAAACCATCATAACGGCTAAGGCTCCGATCATTCCACCAGGAAGCCACCCTAAAGACATCATAATGCAAACAATAGCTGTAATTACCAAATAAAATGGTAATGAAATTCCAGTAATTTCAATGGATATAAATTTTTCTAAGAAAGACATTTGTTTTACCTGATTTTTTGAGTCCATTCTTTATTCCCCTCTCATCATGGAGTTCTTAGCAATTCCGCTTTTAATGGCTTCATCAGCAACTGCTTTAGCAACTACCTTGGCTACACGTTCATCAAATGCACCTGGGATAATATAATCATCACTTAATTCTTCCTCTGTAATTATGCTTGCAATGGCTTTTGCAGCTGCGATCTTCATTTCTTCTGTAATGTCACTAGCTTGTACATCTAATGCGCCACGGAAAATACCTGGGAAAACTAATACATTGTTAATCTGGTTTGGATAATCAGAACGACCGGTAGCCATAACTCGTACCCCACCTTTTATTGCTTCCTCTGGTAAAATCTCAGGTATTGGATTTGCCATAGCAAAAACAATAGGATCTTTTGCCATAGACGCTACCATATCAGCGGATACGACATTCGGTGCGGAGACGCCGATAAATACATCTTTTCCTTTCATTATTTCTGATAATGGACCAGTCTGTTTATCTTTATTTGTAATTTCAGCCATCTGAGCCTGTACAGGATTCATCCATTCCTCCCCTGGACATAAAGCTCCTTTTAAATCAACAAGAACAGCATCACCAATTCCTATCTGTAATAATAATTTACAAATGGATATACCGGCAGATCCAGCACCGTTAATAACTACTTTAGCTTCATTCATTGGCTTTTTAACAAACTTAAGGGCATTGATTAATCCAGCAGCTACAACGATAGCAGTTCCGTGTTGGTCATCATGGAACACTGGAATATTTAACTCTTCCTTTAAACGTCTCTCAATTTCAAAGCATCTTGGTGCGGAGATATCCTCCAGATTGATACCTCCAAAGGTAGGCGCAATATATTTTACTGTTTTTATAATTTCTTCCGTATCTTTTGTATCAAGACAGATTGGGAAAGCATCAATATCTGCAAACTGTTTGAATAGAATTGCCTTACCTTCCATAACAGGAAGCCCAGCTTCTGGACCAATATCTCCCAAACCAAGTACTGCTGTTCCATCAGTAACAACAGCAACTAGGTTACCTTTTGCTGTATAACGGTAAACATCCTCGCGATTATCCCGTATTCTCCTACAAGGTTCTGCAACACCTGGTGTATAAGCAGTACTTAAATCTTCACGAGTTTTTACATCTACTTTTGAAACAACACTTATTTTTCCCTTATTCTTTTCATGCATTTCTAAGGCTAGCTTATTATAATCCATAATTATCCTTCTCCTTTATTCTGATGGGTTTTTATAGGCGTAGTATATCACGCTAATTTTTCTGTGAATATATTGTGAAACTATAGAAAACCTTTAGAAAGTAAAAAAAATGGCGGATAATTTAATTAAAGATTATAATAATACAATAGGGAGGATATTGTTATGAAAAAAAGAAAACATACTCTGATGAATAAAATATCGTTTTCATATATCTTACTGGCAATTACAATTTTAATAGTAGTTTTTAGCTATACACTAACAAGAGATTTAAAAACTTTAAATAAAAATATCGATACTACGATTTTATATATGTCAGAAATACTTGCCAAAGATCAAAAAACAATCGATATGATCAAAGAAAATAATTTGACTTTAGAGAATAAAGCCTATCTGGAACAGATTATTGAAAAGGTTGACCTAATTGACTTAATTGTAGTTGCCAATGTAAAAGGAATTCGGCTGTATCACCCGGAAGAAAGTAGAATTGGTGGTCATTTTATTGGTGGAGATGAGGAAGCAATACTACAAGGAGCCGAACCTTATATATCAAATAAAAAGGGTACCGAAGCATATCAGAGAAGAGCATTTTCCAGTGTGAAAGATAATAATGGAGAAATTATCGGGTTTGTAATGGTAAGTGCTTATTCAGCCAAGATACAGGATTTAAGAAATGTGATTGTTCAAGAGTTTATCCTTATTTTTGCATTTGTAATGGTAGTCGGATTTTTAATTGCGTATATACTGACTAGGTCTATTAAAAAAAGCTTGTTAGGACATGAACCGTCTCAGTTTGTTACTATGTATCTGCAAAGAGAAGAATTATTAGATACATTGGAAGAAGGTATCCTAGCTACAGATCAAAAAGGAAAATGCATTTTTATTAATAAAGCCATGAAGCAAATGGTGTCAAATCTAGACGTTGAAGTTTCTGAGGCTTCCTTAGACCTATTTGTAAAGCAGTACCAGGATCCTGTAATAGAATCTATGAAAACAGTATATAATCAGGAATTAACAATTAATAATATTAGCTTTTTAATTGATAGCATACCAATTATTGAGAAGGGAAAACTAATAGGGACTATTTCCTTAATACGAGATAAAACTGAGGTGACAAAACTTGCAGAACAA
>DPVV01000178.1:11727-15072 GCA_003526525.1 Lachnoclostridium phytofermentans
TGACAAAACTTGCAGAACAACTAACCGGTGTAAAACACATCGTTGAGGCATTAAGGGCAAATACCCACGAACATCTTAATAAATTGCATGTTATACTAGGTATGTTACAGCTTGGGGAATATCAGATGGCCATAGATTACATTTCCACGACACAGACCGAAACGGATCAAGGGTATCATATTATTTCGAAACAAATTGAGAATCTGACAATTGCCGCTTTACTTTTAGGAAAGCAAAACAGGGCAAAGGAATTAAATATAAGACTAACGTTACAAAAAGGTAGTTATTTAGAAGCACATAATGATTATCTTTCAGCCAATGATTTAGTTACGATTTTGGGCAATCTAATTGAAAATGCCTTTGATGCAGTAAAAGATAAGGAAGATGCACGAGAAGTTAATGTATTTATTCTTAGGAATGAGGATGGCCTTATTATTACGGTAGATGATACAGGTATTGGTATGAGTAAGGAAACCGCTGATAAGATATTTTTGAAAAACTTTTCAACGAAAGGTAATAAGCGTGGAATCGGGCTATCACTCATTGCAGACATCATAACAAGATGTGATGGTGCGGTAGAAGTAGAATCGGAAGAAGGAACGGGAAGTTCTATAACAATCAGCTTTAATAAGAAAAGGAAAAGAAGTTAATACATTTAAAAGGAGTGATACAGATGATAAAAGTAGTAATTGTTGAAGATGATTTAATGGTAGCTGCCATTAACAAACAATACATTCAGAAAACACCCGGATTAGATGTGGTTGCAACCTTTCACAACGGAAAAGATGCCTGGGAATTTATAAAAAATACGGAGGTTCAACTGCTAATTCTGGATTTGTATATGCCCAATATTTCTGGATTGGAACTTTTACAGATAATAAGAGAGGCAAAATATCAAATAGATGTAATTATGGTTACTGCAGCTAATGATGTAGAGAGTCTAGACACCGCATTACATCTTGGAATATTAGATTATCTGGTGAAGCCATTTATGTATGAGAGATTTTCAAAAGCGATAGATAAATACTTATTAAAGAATAAAATGATAAAAAGTGGTATTCATTTTAAACAGGAAGATGTAGATGAATTAATTAATTTAAGACAAGTAGCATTCGTGGAAAAACAGATGGAGTTAAGTAAAGGGCTGCAAGATAAAACAATTTACCTAATTCGAGGGTACATGAATGAAAGAAAAAATGAATTTCTAACAAGTGAAGAGATATCGGCACATACCGGGTTATCAAAAGTTACAGTTAGGCGCTATATGAATTATTTTATTGAAAGTAATGAGGTTATTAGCGAAGTAGACTATAGAACTGGTGGAAGGCCAAGTATAAAATACAAAATACAGGATAAGAGATTCTGACAGAGTGCGCTTTCCCCTGAGATTTTTTGATTTATATTAATATAAGTGTGCCCCAAACATTAGTATCATCGCCACATTAGGCAGGAATTAAAACTCCTGCCTAAAATGCCACGATATTATAGTAATAATGCTAAAATATTATTTAAAAACTTTATGTGGATTCAATATATTTTTCGGATCAAAGGCTTCCTTAATCCCTTTCATTAATTCTACAACTGCAGGATCCATCGATTCTAATAGATAGGATTTTTTTGCATATCCAATTCCATGTTCACCGGAAACCTGACCATTTAATTCTCTAGCTTTTTCATAGATGTTATCCATCGCAGCTTTCATCTTTAGTTCCCACTCTTCATTACTTAAATTATCCTTTAAGATATAGGCATGAAGGTTTCCATCTCCTGCGTGACCAAAGCTTTTGATTCGAATGTCTACTTTTTCATGAAGATTATGGATGTATTCTACCATCTCATTAACAGAGCTTCTTGGAACAACAACATCTACTTCATCCATATAGGTAGTGGATCCTTTAATAGCCTCTAAGAATGCACCTCTTGCTTTCCAGATGGATTCTTCTCTCTCTTCCGTATCAGAGATTAAAATATCGATTGCCCCCTGTTCTAAGCATATCCCCGCTACTCTTTCATAGGCTTTTTCAATTTCTTCAACGGAATTACCATCAAACTTTAATAAAAGATAAGCATCGGCAGAATTGTCAGGGAACTTCTTACCCAAATAATTTTCTGCATCCATGATTACTTCTCGTTGCATAAATTCAATGGCGGTAGGAATGGACTTTGATTTTATAATTAATGGTACGGTTCTGATGGCTTGTTCTAAGCTTGGAAATGGTATTAATAAACTGATGGCTTTTTGTGGCAATGGTAATAATTTTAGTACAGCCTTAGTTATAATCCCAAGTGTTCCTTCAGAGCCTACCATTAAGTCCTTTAAAGCATAACCGGTACTATTCTTTACAACCTTTCCACCAAAAGTTGTAATAGTTCCATTCGGTAACACCACTTCAAGTCCTCGGACATAATCTCTGGTAACTCCGTATTTAACCGCTCTCATTCCGCCTGCATTGGTGCTGATATTACCTCCTATGGTAGCTGATTTTTCACCCGGATCCGGCGGATAGAATAAGTCTCTATCTTCTACGTAAGCTGCTAGGTCCATTAATAATACACCTGGTTCTACAGTGATAGTAAGATTATCTTCATCCAGTTCCAGCATATGATTCATTAATCCAGTTTCTAACATAATACCATGTTCCATGGCCACAGAAGAACCAACTAGGCCCGTTCCTGCACCGCGAGGAGTTACTGGAATATTATTATCATAGGCGTATTTCATAATGGAAGATATTTCTTCTGCTGAGGTTACTCTTACCACTACATCAGGGTAACTTTCCGTACCGCTTAATTCGTCATGACTATATTCTTCGTTAATATTTTCTCCATGGAGTACTCTTTCTTTTTCTCCAATGACGCTATGTATGTATTCTAAATCTATCTGATCCAATCTTTTATAATTCACCGTTAAGCCCCCTTACTTGCCTTTAATTTCTCAATTAAATCCGGTATGATTTCATATAAATCTCCTACCAAGCAATCATTTGCTACTTTAAAGATTGGTGCTTTCTCATCTTTATTAATCGCAATAATATGATCGGAATGATTCATACCTGCCACAAACTGAATGGCACCGGACACACCACAGGTGATAATAAGTTTTGGTCTGACTGTTCTTCCACTTAATCCGATTTGACGTTTTGCTTCCATCCAACCAGCTTCTGCCATTGGTCTGGTGCATGCAACCTGGCCTCCTAATAAATCTGCAAGCTCCGCAATCATTGCTATATCCTCTTCCTTTTTCACTCCACGGCCTGCTACTACCAGTACATCGGCTCCTTCGATAAATTGTTCTTTTTCTTTCTTAATGATATCTAATACGTCTACATTGGTTTTTAAGAGTTC
>DPVV01000175.1 GCA_003526525.1 Lachnoclostridium phytofermentans
ATCTTAAATGTATATTTATTTTCTTTCACTCTATGTAAATCATAAAATTTACCCCCTTTTTTAATTATTTTTTTCACTATTTATCATTTTGTATTGATTTTATCTATTTTATGACTTATGTTATTTATATCATTAATGGAGGATTTATTATGAATAAAAGATCTCAAGCACTAAATACTTTAAATTTAGATACATTTTTCTTTCATCAAGAGTTTGAAAATGATTACCGTATCAAACATGTAATTACAAAAACTAATTGGGGACATCGATTACATACACATAATTTTTTTGAAATCTTTTTCTGTCTGTCCAGTAATATGCGTTTTCTAATTAACGAAACCGTATATTCACTTCGTGAAAATGATTTAATATTATTAAACAGCGCGGATGTTCATGGAATTATAAACGATACAAATCTGTTATTTGAACGCTATGTAATTGAATTTGATCCCAACTATACTGCAGATTTTTGTCAATATTACAACGTACTTGAAGTATTTGAGACGGAATCTCATCCACATATCCTTCACCTTAATACCAACCAAACACAGATATTCCTTTCTCTTTTTAATAAGCTCTATTCCTATGAAAATCCGCAGGATACCTATGCTTGGCCTCTTTATAGAAAAATTGCATTTGCTGAATTAATGCTCCAAATAAATAACTTTGCCAGTAACTCAAATATCCCCGCCA
Source organism: Lachnoclostridium phytofermentans (assembly GCA_003526525.1). Taxonomy (GTDB): domain Bacteria; phylum Bacillota; class Clostridia; order Lachnospirales; family Lachnospiraceae; genus Lachnoclostridium. The sequence continues at coordinate 694 of DPVV01000175.1, forward strand.
TTGAAGATGAAGATCCCAAAACAAATAGAATGCAAAACATTTTGTCTTATATTAATAATCATCTTTCAGATAACCTTTCAATTACCTCTTTAGCTGAAAGATTCTATATCAGTCCTTCTTATTTAAGTTCTATTTTTAAAACATTTACCGGATATTCCGTGAATAACTATATTATCAACCAACGAATTATACTAGCTACGAAACTTTTGAAACAAAATCTTTCCGTACAAGAGGTTGCTGATAAATCCGGTTTCTATAACTATGCCCATTTTATCCGAACATTCAAAAAATACACCGGGTACGCGCCAAAGCAATATATGAAAACCTTATCCTCTAAATGCACACATGATTTATAGCTAATAAAAAAGTCGCAAACCCTTTATTTTGATTTGCGACTTTTTTAATTTAGAATGAGAAGTAATTCGAATGAACACGTTTTTAATTAATATTGATTAGTTTTTGAGAATTGCTTTATAATATTCTGATAATACCCAATCATTTATTTTTTTAACAAGGATGTTACCCTTTTCTGCTGATGCTGATTTTGGATATCCTAAGCAACCAATATATCCGTCAGGCTTTTCACATTTCTCATGGAAAAAATACTCACGAAAATCATCAAATACTATATCACTTTCATCCATTAACATAGTTCTAACCTTTTCAGGATATAAACATAAGGCAATTGATGTCTCTGCTTCACAGGCATGTCTCATAGTAGATTGCTTGTCCAATATACCAGAGTAGTCAATTTCATAGGCTTCTATCAGGTAGACATTCTCCGAAATATCACTTAGGGCATCAATATGGAATGAATCTCCGTGAAAAGTAATAATAAAAAAATTTTCAAAACCTTGATATTTCCACCATTTCAATTATTTCAGTTATGATTTTTTTTAAAGTATCTTTAGAAATTGATGTTGTCCCTGTAAAGGAAATGTCACATGGAAGATTTACACCATAGTTTATAGTTGGTGCAACCAGGCAGCCAGTTGCTTCAGACAATTCTTCAGCAAAATATTCGGCACATAGTATATCATTGTTTAAGGGCAAATGGGGTCCATGTTGCTGTCTGCCACAAAACCAGAATGAAGACCTATGGAGCGAATAACATATTTTTGATAGTTAATTTGGCAATGTATCGGAAAAAATAACTGTCATGACGCCTTTTTTTTGAGCCTCTGTTAATGGTTTAAGAACTCCTCTTTCAACCAACTCATCCAGTACCATTATTTTGTTAATATCCAAATTTGCATAGTACTCTACCAGTTTGTGCATATGCTTCGGATAATATTTCTTTTCTATTTCGTAAATTAAGTGAGTTTTTTCTTTTACTTTACGAATCATATTGTCTGGATAAGCCGGTAACAATGAAAACAAATCATTACTCCATCCATTTACTTTATTGTTATCATCTCTATGAACATTTACCACAACTACATTGATTTCGTCTTTTCCATTATTATTTATTATTAGACCTCTATCATAAAGTCTGCGAAATTTATCTAGAGTTGCTTCATTTTTATCCATTTTTCCAATCATAAATAAGTAAAGTGATTCAAAATCGCTAGTTAAATTATCGCGCCATCCAAATTCACGTAAGTCAAAATCAGAACTCAACTGCCATGAAGCAACCGGATACTGCATAGAACCTCTTGTCATATCTCCACTGGAAATAAAGTGTGCGTTGATGTTCAAATCTTTCTCGTTATCTGCTATAGATGCGTGCGCAATAAAATCACCGCCATCTTTTCGCTTCACGCGATAATGGGTACCCTCCAATAAACAGGAATCGCTGAATGCCTTATCCCAGAATTGACCTCCTAATGACATAGGTACCAATGACCATAATAAATATCCAAAATCATTTTCAGGTATATAAATACCTAGTTCATGATAATTAATAAATTTGCTTTCCAGTAATGGTACATATTCATCACAAATGATTTTCGATATCTCTTTTTGTAAATTAATTATTTCATCAAAGGCTATGAGTGGTACATTATCTATCTTTATATTTGTTAAATATTTATTTCCACTAAGTTTATCAAGAAAGCCATATTCTTCAAGAATGTCTACTTCATCCTCAATAAATACAGGAGAAACACCTAATTCTGTTGCAATCTCAGATACCGTCTTTGCATCAAAATATGCTGAGTATGCAATATTCTGACGTAATTTTGTGTTTAAGAAATCAGAAGTGTCACCCTTATCACCAGCCCATCCATTATGCCCCATATTACAAAAACTCACAGGTTTTATTCCTAATTCTCCACTATTTCTCACTATTTCCATTCCTTCTTTCATGATTTTTTTAGCATCATGTAGATGCCATTTGACAGTCCCTACAGGAAGGTTTAAAGCATGGCTTATGTAAGAAATCTTATTGTTTTCGTAATAATGCATATAGATAATTTCTCTTTGGATTTTACTTAGCCATGAAATTTCACGTTTAATTAGTTTATAATCTTCACTTTGCATTATCTCTTTTGTGAAATCCACATCCGATGTAATCTCCATATCATCAATTGCAAAATTACTATTACGCTTAATTTCTTTTACATATCTTGCATATACACCGCTTGCAATACGATATAAGTAACCATCCCAGTTACTTATATCATCTACCTTAAGAAGAGTTACATATGCTTCAAGTACTATTCTTGCTGCCAGTTCCTCCGCCTCATCGATGGTATATGTCTTAGAAAGTGCAAAACCATAAAACATTGTTTGATATTTTTCTATCATTTTGTCTGCATAAATCTTATCCATTAGGTTACCTCTTTTGAAAGCTTTCATTTTTTGACTGTCATATATATAGTGTGTCGATTTATTAAAAAGGTTGGAAAAAATGATAAAAGTTTTCTTCTTAGTAAGATTATTTGTGTTTAGTATTTTATTTGCATTATATCTTATAAAATCTTGAAATTCTTAACCTCCTCATAAATCTCAATCTCTTACTATAATGAATTAGTCGTTTTATTTCTTGGGCTAATGCGTTTACATCATATGATTCTTTCAATCAATGATTCTTTTATCAAATTCAATTTTATAGCAGGTCCGCCGTTATCTTTTAACCATTCAATTAGTTGGTTATTGTTCATGTTTAATACCTTCTACATTTTATAAAGTTTTGCGATTCTCAATATTAATCTTATTATACATTTCTAAATATAGGAAATCAATCAGCGAATCAAGTGTATCTTCTACACATTACAATAAGTGTACTCTTTCTAAAACAAACATAATAACAGCTACTCGTAACGTCTTTTCAAATCGGAACAAGGGTCGATGAACTAGTAGTCCTTAAGAAGGAAGATATGTTGGATAACAAAGTCTATATTCATAAGATGGAGATTGCCGAGCGAATACCTGTTTACACAGGCCAGAATGACGAGCAGAACCGTACCTACATGAATTAAGCATTATATGCTGATGAGTATGTAAAAGGATGTTACACACATCCTGTACTCATGACTTTTAGACACAAAAAAACAGGAAAGCTTGATTTTACTAGCTTTCCTGCCATTTTCATTAAGCACGAGACGGGATTCGA
>DPVV01000561.1 GCA_003526525.1 Lachnoclostridium phytofermentans
GGCTCTAAGTCAAGTACTTTTTCATGATGAAATGTAAAATGCAAAGTTAAAGGTAAATTGTTAAATGAAAAACTTAATTTACGATTGCAAGACTAAATTCATAATGTAAAACTAAATTCCTTTGTAATGAAGTTAGTCTTGCACGAACTTTTCTATGCTTTTAATAAATTCTCAATATCTAAAAGCCCCCAGCCCTGTTTACTCTGTGGTTCTCCAAGATTAATGCAACTATCTCGTATCTTAATCTTTACTTCCTTTGGTGTCAGATTTGGCTTTACTGATAATAGCAAAGCAATTGCTCCACTAACAATTGGAGTTGCCATACTGGTTCCACTTTTTTCAGTATAGAAATTCCCATATCGCTCCCTACTACCCTTTATAGCTGCAGAAAAGTGATTTGTATTTAATGCACGAAACTTATCTGACCCATAAGATCTTGCAAGCGCACAACTCATAATATTACTTGCTGGTGCAACGATATCTGGCTTTTTAATGCATTCAAAAGTTGGGCCTCTACCGGAGTAATTTTTCGCACGATTTCCCATTAAGTCAACTTCAATATTATCATCTGACGCACCTACGGTAATTATTTTTTTACTGCTCCCAGGAACTGCAACACTGCCTAAATTTGGTCCACCATTTCCAGCTGCTGCTACCACGACAATTCCGCTATCCCAGACATTTTCAACTGCTTGAATTAAATTTCTGCCATCCTGACTAATTTCTTTGTTGCCCATACCAAAAGATAAGTTTACAATTCGGATACCAAGCTCCACCTTATGCTTCACAATCCAGTCGAGTGCTATGAGTACATCTGATATATTGCCATCACCTTTGTAATTTAAGGTTTTTGTCATAATCAGATTACAGTTTGGTGCCACTCCTATATATTTTCCACCAGAGGCATAACCACTCCCTCCGATAATTCCTGCGACATGAGTTCCATGACCACAGTCGTCATACATTCCATTCCTCTGGTGAATAAAGTCTTTAAAATAAATTTTACGATTACAATTTTTTAAAAAATCCGGATGCTGACATATCCCAGTATCTACAATTGCTACCCCTATCCCGGTTCCGTATATTCTACGATCATGAGCGTACTTTAGCCGAATGGTCCTGCTCGCTAGGTCCATTGCTATCTCCATGCTATAAGGATTAGGGAAATACTCCCTTATATTCTATGATTACATTCTCTATTATCTTATTCGCAATCTTTTATTCGGCTACTCCTATCACAGAAGTTATTGAGGAATACCTATAATTTAGAAAGACTAAATCCTATCATATGTTAAATTACATATCATCTTTTGTAACAAATAAAGTTTCAAAACTCCCTATCTGTAGGATACACTTTATCACTTTGTTACAATTATTTTCCTCTCCTCATACTTTCTCTGTTCAAAATGTTGACAACATATTATTAATTTGTTATAATTCGTCTATAAGACGTAATAATTCTGTAATATTTAATACATCAACTACCATCTAAGACTATTTCAGATGGATAACTTTGGAGGATCACAATGAAAAAAAGAGTCATTATGCAAGCAACAACCTTGTTTATTGGACTATTTTTATGGAACCAGGCTACAATGGTAGCGAGCGCTAAAGATACTAGCTCAGCCAAAATAAATACTGAAAACACATTATCCGGAGGCGGTATCGGTGGTATGTCAATGGTAATTGACAATTACTATGATGCTAGATTATCGGAAACCGGAATTTCGATAAATAATGTAACTACAACAATTTTAGTAGGAGGCGAGCCACTCGCTCCAAAAGAATTTCCACCAATTCAATTTCAAGGACTCGCGATTGCAAATGTAGATGATTATGTTAACATACGTTCTGGAGCTTCTTCTGATTCAAGTCTTGCAGGCCGTCTATATCGTGGTTCTGCAGCAACTATAGTAGGAGTGGAAGGCGATTGGACAAAAATTGTATCCGGAAAAGTAGAAGGTTATATTAAGAGTGATTACTTATCCACTGGTGATAATGCTGTAAAATTAGCACAGAAATGTTACGTACAATATGCTCAAGCTACTTGTACTACTTTAAATGTACGTACAGCTCCTTCCGAAAACAGCCCTCGACTTGGACAAATCGCCAAAGGCGAAAAGCTTGAAATCTTAGAAATACTTGATGAGTGGGTTAAAGTTGATTATAACGAAACGGATGCTTACGTAAGTAAGAGTTATGTAGATTTTGTTTATAATTTCAAATATGCGAAATCTATGGATGAAATCAAAACAGACATCAACTGTATGATTTGGCCATTACCATCAGACCACAATATTTACGCGTATTATGGATACCGTAAAGCTCCAACTGCTGGTGCTAGCACCTACCATAAAGGTCTTGATATCGGTGGCGCTTATGGTTCTTCCATCGTATCAGTACTTGCTGGTCGTGTTGTAGGAACTGGCTATAACAGTACGTCAGGACGTTATGTTGAGATTGACCATGGTAATGGTGTTGAGACAAGATACCTACACTGTTCCAAAATACTTGTGAATGTTGGAGACTACGTGAATCAGGGACAAACGATTGCTTTGGTTGGTTCTACTGGAGTTTCAACAGGTCCACACTTACACTTTAGTTTATTACTCAATGGTAATAATGTGAATCCTTATCCATATTTAAAATCCGTTCATTAATTAGAATTAATCGATATGATGCATAGAGTTAGTAAACACCTAACTTTACTATAGAAACAATATACTTTGAATTTAATTATATTCAAAATGTGCACTTCAGTTTGAAGTGCACATTTTTTGTTTATTATTTTAAGTAATTATATTATTATAAAATATAAAGTGTTGGAGTACGAATTTTTATCAACTGACTCATATTAATTATAGAACTATTTTTTTGTGACCTAATATTCTATAAATTTTTAAACATACATTTTGAATTAACTAGAATAATTGATTGCTTGTGAATGAAACAATTTATAATACAAGCTATCTTGTTTCTCCATTAATTTCGTATGACTATCATAATCAGATATCACACCACCATCGATTACTAAAATTTTATCACAAAAAACACTGCTTGACATTCGATGTGAGATATAAAGAGCTGTCTTATCACCGACCAAGTGATTAAAATTCTCATAGATTTCAGCTTCAGCAAGTGGATCAAGAGCACTGGTAGGTTCATCAAGTATAATTAGTGATGCTTCTTTATTAAGAGCTCTCGCAATGGCAACTTTTTGACTTTCACCACCGGACATTTCGATTCCTTCTTCATCATAAGACTTTCCAAAAAGAGATTTTATACCATTTGGTAATGTCTTCACTTTTTCTGTTAGTCCAACTTTATCTAATAATTCAGAAGCTTGCTTAATATCCTCTTGTGGTTCTTTGCACGTAATGTTCTCCTCCATTGTAAAGGCAAACAAACGATAGTCTTGAAAAACAGCAGCCATACTTTTCATATAACTTCTATGCTCATATTCAAAGATATCATGACCATTGATAAATATCTTTCCTTCTGTAGGGCGGTATAATCTGCAAAGTAATTTGATTAATGTTGTTTTCCCAGCACCATTTAATCCAACTATCGATATCTTTTCACCTTTATTAATTTCAAAACTAATATCCTTTAATACCTGTTTCTCACTACCAGGATACTTAAATGTAACATGTTCAAATCGAATAGTTTCCACATTACCTTCGAAAGGCAAATCTCCTCCAACCTTTTCTTCCTCAGGTAATTCCATAAACTCCATAAATGGATGTAAATAACTTAAGTATTGAGTTACGCTCATCACTTGTTCTCCCAAAGTCGAAACCGAGGATGTAAATTTTATGGCTGCAGATACATACATCGTAAAGGAACCTATACCAATCCTTGATCCAAACCAGTTAGTGATTACTCGTAATCCAACATAACCATAAACAAGAGCTGCTTGTAAATCATTGATAATGCTTAGAAAACCTCCATAGTTTCCTCCTGCAGTATGAAACTTCGTAAACCATTCGTTTATTTCATCATTATATTGTCTAACACGTTTTGTTAACATTGGGCTCATTCCATAAAGTCTGATATCCTTTTGCAATTTATTATCGTATGCTAACCCTACATAGTATCCATACTTACGATTCACTGGAATAATCTCACTAAAGAAGGTTTGCTGATACTTCATAAATTTCTTTTGTGCTACAAAGGTGATAACAATTGTAATAAGCAAAAATAGAACTAAAACTAAGCTCAAAGAAAACATGACTACTAAAAGACCAATTAATGTTACTATGCTGTTAAATAACTTGCCAACACTGAGAATAAGATTCTCCATCGCTGATTGATTATTCGATGCAAATACTGCTCTTTCTTTTAAGTCCAAATAATAAGGATTTTCTAAGTACGAGTATTCTACTTTCATAATCTTTTCTGACATCAGGTGATTCATCATTTCTCTCATGTAGATTCCTTTTTCGTCCATCACCCGCTTCATTGTCATGGTTAACCAGGCAAAGAAAAAATTCGCTAACACGATAATTGCACCAAATAAAAGTAAGCGTTCATTTTGTCTTGCACCAAGCAATTCATCAATTAAGAATTTTGGTAAAATGACATTGATTAATATCTGTCCACTCGAAGCCAATGTACTAAACAACAGTAGCACAATATACATAGGCGAGATCTTCCAAGATAGTTTAAAAAACATTTTAAAACACTTCGCTGAGTTCATCTATCATAGTCGAGAAGTCTTTATCTCGACTTTCCCTCCCTTCTGTATAGTACTTACCTTGCACAGAAAACATATGATTATATAATCCACCTAATTTCATCAACTCTTCGTGATTACCATATTCCTTTAATCCATCTTTATCAAAAAGTGCGATTTTATCACAGAACTTTGTGCTGGCAAGACGGTGTGATATATAGACTGCTGTCTTTCCCTTGACTAATTCACTAAAATTTTCGTAGATTTCAGCTTCGGCAAGCGCATCCAGTGCCGCTGTTGGCTCATCCATGATG
>DPVV01000107.1:0-456 GCA_003526525.1 Lachnoclostridium phytofermentans
TTTTATTGTGTTTTATGAAGTTAATAAAGGATACCACTACATTTTCAACGTTCGGAAATCTATATGGTATGTTGTCAGGTTTCTTAGCTGGAACGTATTTACCCTATCATATGTATCCGGATACGCTAAAGAAGGTCTTAATATTTTATCCACAGACACACCTTACTAGTATGATGAGACAAATGTATCTTAAAGATTTTTCTAAAAATATAGAAGGCTCACAAATAAAGAATTTATGCAAAAAACTATTTGAAGTATTTGGCGTGAACATTAAGTGGAATGGCACTGTGTTAGCTGGGAAAGAACAATTTTGCATTATATTGTTGTTTTTCTGCCTGTTTCTTATGATCCTAAAATTAACCTATCGTAAATAATGAGAATGCGAACCACACTATATCAATCCACCCTTTAAGAAAATAGCCAAAAAATAATAGATAATTATTCTTCAACTTTGAA
>DPVV01000107.1:617-2989 GCA_003526525.1 Lachnoclostridium phytofermentans
GTAATAAAGACGCAATATTGGTCAATGGTAACGAAGTTAAAATCGAACGGAACTAAAGATGAGCCGTTGTTGGAGTGGAAAAAACATATTGCGCCAAAAGGCTTTAGTAAAATAAAATCATCATAAAAACATAATTAGGATTGCCTCATGGTAAAATGTAGGGTATCATAGATTTTATAAGTTAAACTATTGGAGATAAATTACATCAAAAACAATGTTATTTTCAATATAATATAGCGCAAAAGCGCTAGAATGGAGGTTATAGTATGCGTTTTCAAGAAATTGACTTACTAAAAGAAGATATGAATCCGTTTCACAAGATAGGAAAAGAGTGGTTTTTAATTACTGCTGGTGATAAAGTCGGATATAATATGATGACAGCATCCTGGGGCTTTTTAGGTGTAATCTGGGGGAAAAATACTGCAATCTCTGTGGTTCGTCCACAACGCTATACAAAACAGTTCGTTGACAAAGAAGAATACTTTACTATGAGTTTCTTTGGAAATGAGCAAAGAGAAGCATTAGCATTTTGCGGAAGCAAAAGTGGTAGAGATTATGACAAGGCTAAGGAAACAGGCCTTACCCCTATGTTTCTCGATGAGACGGTATCATTTGAAGAGGCGGAACTTGTCCTTGTATGTAAGAAAGTTTATGTTGATGAGATTAAGAAGCAAAACTTCCTTGATATGATGATTCCAGAGGCTAATTATCCAAAGCAGGATTACCATACGGTTTATGTGGGAGAAATTGTGAAGGCATACCGTAAGGGTTAATATATATGTCACTTTGACAAGTAGATACATTAACATAACTTGCATAAGAAGGAGAGTATAGAGAATGACAGAGAAAATTACCACAGTGTTATTTGATTTGGACGGGACGTTGTTACCATTTGACCAAGAGGAATTCATCCACAGTTATTTTAAACGTCTCGCCATCAAACTAATTCCAATGGGATTTGAAAAAGACGCTCTGATTAAAGCAATCTGGACCGGCATGGAAGCAATGATTCACAATGATGGAACGAAAACAAATGAGGTGGCTTTCTGGGAAGTATTTGAAGGCTTGCTTCAAACAAAGCGTGAGTTATTGGAAGATGTATTTTTAGATTTCTATCAGAATGAATTTGATGCTGTAAAGGAAGTTGTAAAAGACGATATTGACCGCAGAGCTATTATTGAGAAACTTATGTCCAAAGGATATCAGTTAGTATTGGCAACAAATCCTGTATTTCCTAGAGAAGCGGTAGCAACAAGATTATCTTGGATTCAGTTATCTCTTGATGATTTTTCTTACGTTACTTCATTTGAAAATAGTAGCTATTGCAAACCAAGTTTGGGATATTATCTAGATATCTTAAGAGCTATCGAAAAGAAACCAGAAGAGTGTGCCATGATTGGAAATAACACCTTAGAAGATATGATTTCAGGAAAACTAGGCATAACGACGGGCCTTGTTACTACAAATCTTGAGAATCAGAATAATTATGATGTGAATGAATTCACTCATGGAACGTTAGAAGAAGTAGTAGAAAACCTTTTATAAAACTATAAAGATAATTCGGTCATTATTTACCTTTCTGATAGGAAACTAAGGGTCTATTTTACCGAAGATATGGAGTGAAAGATGAGTCAATTATTAATTAAAAATGGAATCATTTACAATAGTACTGAAATTATGCCTTATCAGTCTGATATTCTAGTTGAGGATGGTAAGATCATAAAAATAGAAGAGAAGATCACTGAAACGAAGGAAATGAAAGTCATTGATGCGACAGGCCTTTTTGTATATCCGGGTTTAGTCGAGGCACATTCCCATATTGGTCTTGATGGATATGGTATAGGGTTTGAAGGCCAAGATTACAATGAGATGAATGACATTTTAACTCCGCAACTTAATGCAATCGATGGAATTAATCCTATGGATGTTACACTTAAAAAAGCAGCACTTGGTGGAGTAACCTGTGCAGCAACGGGACCTGGAAGTTCTAATGTACTTGGTGGAACATTTACTGCTATTAAGATGACTGGGGATCGTGTAGATCACATGGTGGTGAAAGATAAGGTTGCTATGAAATGTGCTTTTGGAGAAAATCCAAAGAGAATCTATAAAGATAAAAATAACTTTTCTAGAATGTCCACAGCCTCTAAACTTAGAGATATGCTAAATAAAGCGAAAGAATATCAAGCAAAACTAGTTGCAGCTGGAGAAGATGTATTTAAAAAGCCTAGCTATGATGCGAAGTTAGAAGCTCTTTTACCAGTTTTAAATCACGAAATCCCTTTAAAAGCGCATGCACATCGCGCTGATGATATCTTTACAGCAATACGAATTGCAAAGGAGTTCAATTTAAGATTGACAATCGAACATTG
>DPVV01000021.1 GCA_003526525.1 Lachnoclostridium phytofermentans
AGCAATTGGAGCCTCATGTATGGCTGTCATTGATGGTGACGTTAATAAGCATGGTAAGAAACTCTATGATGTTCCCATAGTATCGAGAGATTTTATGAAGAATTATGATAAAGACTTTTATTTGATTGTAAGTGTGGCTAGCGGAGAAGACATAGCAAATAGTTTTGAGGGTACATATAAGGTTTTACCTCTTAAAATGGCAGATTACATTATAAGACTCAGTTATTTAAATTGCGAAGAATATGGATTTAGTGACATTGAAAATATAGGAAGTTATATGAGTCCTTATCCAGATGCAACTAATTACAATGTTGATGTACCAATATATGATATTGATTTCAATATGGAGAAACAAGAAAAGATTTTTGAATATCNNTAAATCTTTACAAGGAAATTGATAAAGTGAATATGAAAGTTGAAAGGAGATTCTATGAAGATAACACAAAGTATGGAGAAATCGATGCATTGGTGCTTCATGGTATACTTCTTTTAGTTGTTCCTAGGAGGATCATTGAGATTGGTTCTGGGTTTTCAACTGCGGTAATGCTAGATACCAATGAGTATTGTATGGACAATCGAGTGCAAATGGAATTCATCGAGCCATATCCACAAAGACTAAATAGTTTATTAAGAAAAGATGACAACATTAAGCTACAGGAAGTCTTTTTACAAGATGTGGATATGTCTACTTTTGATAAATTGGAAACAGGGGATATTTTATTTGTTGATTCATCCCATATGGCTAAGATGGGTTCGGATGTTAATAAAATTTTCTTTAACATATTGCCCCGTTTAAAAAGTGGAGTATATGTGCATTTTCATGATATTTTTAAAGACTTTGAATACCCAATAGAATGGATAGAGTTCGGTCGGGTTTGGAATGAATGCTATTTACTTCGAACATTTTTAATGAACAATAATGATTATGAAATCATTTTTTTCTGTGACATGTGGAATGAGCAATTTGAGAAAACAGGATTGTTTGACAAATTTGTTGGAGGTGCCAATATTTGGCTGAGAAAAAAATAAAGGGGCACATGCATATGGAAAAAGTATAAATCATGAATTTTAGTGATGGTATGTTGATGAATTACTTAGATTGCCTAGAGTAATATAATTTAGGGTTTATACTAAAATATTTGTTTCAAGTGATCAAGATAACCATTCAGATTATACAGCAGAATTCTTAAGCCTAATTAGGACCCTTAAATATTAGAAAATAAAAAGAAGTTCAGGTTTATCAGTATGAAGTGCATAATCCACTTCAACAACCAACACATTACTTAATCATTAGTAAGGTTATGTAAGAGAAGAAGAAATGAAAATAGTAACAGCTATTTATTATTGCAATTCAATTAAGAAGAGAACTTGTTGAGAGAGGCTATGACAGGTGATTTCCCTAAAGGATATATATAGAACAAACATAAGGATGTGATGTAATGGATAATATTATTCTCTATGAAACAGGGAAATATTGTGCATGCGGTGGTGAAAAGAGATGAATAAGACGATACCAAAAGTTATAGCCATTTACCTACCCCAGTTTCATGAAACTGACGATAATAATCGATGGTGGGGTAAAGGATTTACAGATTGGGAATCTGTAAAAAATTCGGAAAAATGTTTTGAGGGACATGAAGCGCCTTGGACTCCATTAGAGGAAAATTATTATGATTTAAGCAAGTATGAAACAATGAAGTTTCAAGCTGAAATGGCAAAGAAATATGGAATTGGTGGCTTTTCCTTTTATCATTATTACTTTGAAAAAGGTAAAATGGAGTTAGAATTACCGGCAGAAAATCTTCTTAAATGGCAGGATATCGATATGCCTTTCTGTTTTAATTGGGCTAGTGCGTCGTGGATTAAATCATGGAGTAAAATTGGTGGAGATATTTGGAATGAAAAGTATGAGAAAGGCGAAGTTGATGCTTCTAATGGCATATTAGTAAGACAAGATTATGGGGATAAAGAAGATTGGCAGAAACATTTTGAATATTTGTTGCCATTTTTTAAGGATGAGAGATATATAAGAATTGATAATAAGCCAATGTTTATATTTTATAGACCAAATGAGGTGAAGCAATTAAATCCTATGGTAGAGTTATGGAGAAAGCTTGCAACTAAAGCGGGATTGGAAGGCCTTTATTTGATAGGAGTGAATACTAATATTTCGGATATGGAACTGGATGCAGCTATGCTTTATGAGCCTAGGACGTCGATTAATAATCTGAATGATCAAGGAAAGGCTTTTATCAATAATGGTGTTAGATGCTTTGAATACTCCGATATATGGGATTCGATTATAAATTGTAAGCCATATGTTGGGTGTAAGACGTTTTACACAGGAATCGCTGGATACGATGATACTCCTCGTCGTGGTAAAAGTGGTGAATGTATCGTTCATAACACTCCGGAAATCTTTAAGGATGGATTGATACGTCTTTTGAAAAAAAGTGTACAGGCAGGTAATGAGTTGGTTTTTATTAATGCATGGAATGAATGGGGAGAGGGAATGTACCTTGAACCTGATGAAAAGCATAAATTTTCATATCTGGAATCTGTTAGTGATGCAATAAAGCTGATATCGGAGCAAATTGAAACAATAGAACTAACCAAAGAAGATGTCAGCAATAATAAAGAGATTACCATACTAAAAAAGGATATAAAAAAGTATAAGTCATTTACAGAGCTTTTGATTAAGTGGCTTGAAATAGAACGATATAGGAAATTTGATTTTACGGGCTACTTTGAAAAGCAAGGAGTAAAATCTGTAGCAATATATGGAATGGCCATGCTAGGAAAGCAGCTATATCAACAACTGAAAGACGAGGAAATTCAACTTCAGTATGGTATAGACCGTTATTTTGGTCAATATGGCGTGAATTTCAAAATCATAAGACCAGAAGAGGATTTTCCATCTGTTGATGCAATAATAGTTACTACTTTTGATAATGAACAGATAATTAAAATGATCAATAAAAAAAGTAAAGCTAAAGTGTTTGTTATAGATGAACTTATTGAACATTTTTGGAGAAATGTATATGAGTGAAAAAATAGATATTATCATCCCATGGGTTGATGGCAATGACCCATCTTGGCTAAAGGTAAAATTAGAGACAGAGAAAAAATATAATATTAATAATAAAGCTAATTCAAATGTAAGATATGAGAGTTGGGATAATTTACATTATGTTTTCAGAGCAATTGAACGATTTATGCCTTGGGTTAATCATATATTTTTAGTAACATGTGGACACTTACCTGAATTTATAAACTTAGATAATCCAAAGCTTAGAACGATTAAACACAGTGACTATATTCCGAAGGAGTATTTGCCAACATTTAATTCCAATGTTATTGAGCTTAATTATCATCGAATACAGGATTTAAGTGAAAACTACATTTTATTTAATGATGATTGCTTTCCTTTATTACCAATTCCAGCAGAGTATTATTTTAAGGAAGGAATTCCATGTGATCAAGCGATAGAAAGTCCTATTATGCCAGTAGATGTGGGCGCAATTTCTAATTATGCAAGCTATGTTAAGGCGAATAATGTTCTGTTGATCAATAAACATTTTTCTAAGAGAGTGGTTCAGAAAAAAAATTGGGAAAAGTGGTATTATGAGGGGTATGGTGAACTCCTTGATAGAAATAGAGGTTTGGACTATTGGAATAATTTTGCGGGATTTCATGATTATCATATGCCAGTTCCATTAAAGAAATCAACCCTGAGCCATATATGGGAAATAGAAGGTGAACAATTGGACATGGTATCCCATAATCAATTTCGTATGGCGTCAGATCTTAGTCAGTGTATTTCAAGATATTGGCAGTTATGTACTGGTGATTTTGTGCCACAAAAATCCATTGGAAAACCATATCTAGTAACCATAGATAATTATACTGAGGTAGCAGAAGGGATTCGAAACAGAGTATGCCAAATGGTATGTCTGACTGAAGACTGTACCCCAGATGAGTTTGTTATTATTAGAACTGCCATAAATAGTGCTTTGCAAGATATTCTCCCAGATAAATGTGGCTTTGAAAAATAGAGGGGGATTTTTATGATTTTAAGAAATTCTGATTATGTAGCGTTAGTAAAGAGGATGAAAGAAAACAATAGCAAGGTGATTGTATATGGGGCTGGAATGGTTGGCCAAATAATTGTTCCATATCTTGTCCGTGAGTATAATCTGTATAACTTAATCGACTGCTTTATTGATATGGATAAGAGAAAAAATGGTCAAAAAGTAGTAATCGATAACTATTCTTACGAGATCAGAACCCCAGATTATTTAGAGTCATCTAAGGAAAACCTTATTCTTTTAATCACTAATAGTAGGTTTATTCCAGTAGTTCGCTTTCTTGATAGTATAGGTGCACTAAATGATGCAGAGGGATATATTATTCCTATGATGCAGATCCATGCAATCGACAATGAAGAGCCAATTCATATTGAACGAATTAATGAAATAGAAATAATACCTAGAAAGATTCATTATTGTTGGTTTGGAGGTAAAGAAATACCAGAGTTTTTACAAAACTGTATTAATTCTTGGAAAGAGTTATGCCCTGACTATGAGATCATTGAGTGGAATGAAAGTAACTATGATGTGAATAAGCATAAATTTACGAAAGAAGCATTTGAACAGAAAAAATATGGTTTTGTTACAGATGTAGCAAGATTGGACATCTTGTATGAGAATGGTGGAATCTATCTTGATACGGATGTAACCCTGATAAAGAATCTGGATGATTGCCTTTACCAGCAAGGATTTGTTGGTGTTGAAAAATGGGGTAATGTAAATACAGGCGGTGGATGTGGATTTATGAAACAACATCCTATGTTGAAACAAATGCTTGATCATAGAGTACATTTTTCATTTGTTATGGAAGATGAATCACTAAATATGGATACAAATGGAATATACGAGACGAATATTTTCCTTGCGAAAGGATTTAAACCTAATAATTCTATGCAGATAATAGGTGGAGTAACAGTATATCCACCATATATCAATCATCCATATGATTATATGAGCGGTGAAATGCACATAAAGGATTCCACAGTTTCTATTCATCATTTTAATGGCGGATGGATGAAGGAAGATGATCTACTTAACCGTAAAAAAACGCAGGATGAATACAAAAATATAGTTGAGCGTATTGATAGAACGGAGCAAGAAATTGATGGATGATAAAATTAAAGTGTTGCAGCAGATTTACAGCTGGATGGAGGACGATGAATCAAAAGAAATATACCTAAATAGACTAAATTTTGTTATTTCCCATGATTATAAATATATGAGGAACATAATAAGCAAATATGTTCCAGATATGGCAGCCTTAAATGATAGTGAGATACCAAAGCTCTTAAAGAAAATTCCGAAAGAACAGAAATTTATTCTTTATGGTGCCGGAGAAGATGCTAGGGCGAATCTCTGTTATTTTATAAATGACGAAAGATTTCTAGGCTTTTGTGACTATGACACTCAAAAGCAAGTAATGGGTGTCGATGGGGTTCGGGTAATTAGTCCAGAACAATTGTTACAAGACAAAGCATGTACAATAATAATAAGCACGCATAGAGGCTATGATGCAATAAGAGAGTTCCTTTTAAAAAATGGAGTGAATGGTGAACGCATATTTTCTATGGGGCCATATATGTTTGCAATGCAGAAGGAGCAATACTTTAATCCTGACTTTATGACCTTTGAAGAAGAGGTATTTGTTGATGCTGGATGTTGTGATTTGGGAACCACGCTAAGGCTGAAACAACATTGCAAAAAATTAAAAAGGGTATACGCTTTTGAACCTGATAAATCAAATTATGAAACATGCATCAAAGCGGCAGAGAAGAACTTTGATAAAGATGTAATAAGGACATATTGTAAAGGAACTTGGAGTAAACGAAAGACGCTTTATTTTTCTGCCACTAGTGACGGATCATCTTGTATATCTGAAAGCGGTACCGAATGCATTGAAGTTATAACCATAGATGAGGTTGTTGATCCTAACGAAAGAGTAACTTTTATAAAGATGGATGTCGAAGGATCAGAATTAGAATCTTTAAAAGGTGCTGAAAATACAATTAGACGTGATAAGCCTAAGTTAGCTATTTGTATTTATCATAAGCCGGAAGATATGTATGAGATTCCTTTATTTATAAAGCATATTGTACCAGAGTATATGTTATATATGAGACATCATTCAAATGGAGATGGCGAAACTGCATTATATGCAATTCCATAAAAATATATGTAGGGAATAAGTAAAAAGGAGTAACGAGAAAATGCAGTTTGAATTGAATGCGTCTATGATGTGCGCTAATTATGCACATCTGGAGACAGAAATAAAAATGCTTGATGAGGCTGGAATTGACTCATTTCATATAGATATTATGGATGGTCGATATGTACCTAATTTTTCCATGTCTTTAAATGATATGAAGTACATTGCATCAGCCACGAAAAAGCCTTTGGATGTGCATCTTATGATAGAACATCCAAATAACATGATATATTTGTTTTTAGATAGTCTTAGAAAAGGGGATACTGTATATATTCATCCGGAGGCGGAGTATCATCCATCCACAACATTGCAGAAGATTATTAATGCAGGTATGGTTCCAGGAATCGCAATCAACCCGGGAACAAGCGTTGAAACTGTCTATGAGATGTTAAGGATTGTGGACAAGGTGCTTGTCATGTCCGTAAACCCTGGAAATGCCGGTCAGATGTATCTTCCTTACGTAGGGAAGAAGATTACAAAACTTCTCGCTATGAAGGAAGAGATGAATTTTAAACTATATTGGGATGGTGCCTGCTCTTCAGATAGAATTTCGGAGTATGCTCCGAGAGGAGTGGATGGTTTTGTACTTGGTACAACGATACTTTTCGGAAAAGATAAATCTTATGGTGAAATCATAAAAGATGTCAGGAAATTATAGTTCTGAGGTGGATGTTATGGTAACGGCAATTATACTTTCGGGTGGATCCGGAAGCCGATTGGGAAGTGACATCCCAAAACAATATATAGAAGTAGCTGGTAAGCCTGTAATTTCATATTGCCTTGAGACATTATTTAACAGCAGATTTATAGATAGTGTTTTGATTGTTGCAGCAGAGAATTGGCAGGAATACATTAGTAAGAAAGTATCCAAACTGAATAATAACGGAAAATTTATAGGTTATGCTCTGCCGGGTAAGACCAGGCAGTTGTCAATATATAATGGCTTAAAGGCGATTGAGAAATATGCTCTACAGAATCCAGAGCATTATGTTTTTATTCATGATGCGGCGAGACCGCTGCTTTCGGAGAATGATATTGCGAGTTATGTTACAGCAGCCAGGGGGCATGATGGTGTATTGCCCGTCCTTCCAATGAAGGATACTGTATATTTGAGTGACGATGGCATGCAGATTTCGTCACTTTTGAATAGAAAAAAGGTATTCGCTGGACAGGCGCCGGAGTTTTTTGTGTATAAAAAGTATTTAGACGCAAATGAGAGGCTTATTACATGGAGTATGAGTTCCAATGGGACAGATAAGCTTATTGCTCCTGATTCGGATATATATATGATTAATGGATCAACTGAACCAGCAATAATGGCCGGGATGGATATATGTATAGTCCCTGGAAATGAAAGTAATTTTAAGATAACAACAGCGGAGGATTTCGCCAGATTTAAGATTGTTATAAGAAAGAGATGTAGTGCTGATGAGGAAATGGAGTCTTGAGGGAAAAAATGTATATAAATATATAGAAGATGCCTGTATGCCGGAACCAGCAGAGGATGAAGTGCTTATTCGGGTAATGGCATGTGGAATTTGTGGATCTGATATTCCGAGAGTATATGAAACCGGAGCACACAGGATGCCGCTTACTATCGGACATGAGTTCTCTGGCGTTGTGGTAAATACCGGAAGTTCTGTCAACAGTAGTTGGCTTAATAAAAGAGTCGGAGTTTTTCCATTAATTCCATGCAGAGAGTGCCCGGCATGCAAGCAAAAGAAATACGAAATGTGCTCTGATTACAGTTATTTGGGATCAAGACGTGATGGAGGCTTTGCGGATTATGTGAGCGTGCCGGAGTGGAATCTGATAGAACTTCCTGATAATGTAACATACGAGCAGGCAGCAATGCTGGAGCCAATGAGTGTTGCAATCCATGCTGTCAGAAAACTCGCAGTAAATTCACAGACAAGTGTAGCAGTATGTGGTCTTGGAACAATTGGTCAGTTTATCGTTATGTCACTTCTGCAGCAAGGAGTGCATAATGTCTATGCGATTGGAAATAAGACGATTCAAAAAGACGCAGTGTTGAAAATTGGACTTTCTGAAGATCATTATTGTGACTCAAGGAATGAAGATGTAAAGGAATGGATAAGAGAGAAGACTGAAGAAAAGGGAATAGATGTATATTTTGAATGCGTTGGAAGAAATGATACAGTTTCGTTAGGCATTAATATAGCTGCACCAGATGGACAAATCTGTCTGGTTGGGAATCCATATACAGATATGGTTTTGCCTAAAAATTTATACTGGATAATATTAAGAAAACAGCTTAGCTTGATAGGTACCTGGAATTCCTCCTTTTATGGTATGGCAGATGAGAAAGCTTTATCTGATGATTGGCATTATGTATTAGGTTGCCTGGCTAATGGAAAGATAAAACCAGAAGCCTTGATTACTCATATGTTTGGATTGGATGAGATTAATCTAGGGTTTGAAATCATGAAGGAAAAAAAGGAAGAATATATCAAGATCATGATGATAAATATATAAATTTTAAGATGTTATGAGGTATTGTGAAATGCATTTTGACAGCTCCTATTTTGAGGACGAAACAAGAGAAGGTTTTTATATACCAGGAATGGTAAAAAGATCCTGGGCAGTACAGATGGAAGTATTAAATGTAATTGCTGATATCTGTGAGAAAAATGGCATCAGATGGTTTGCTGATTGCGGTACTCTTCTTGGTGCAGTAAGACATGGAGGCTTTATTCCATGGGATGATGACCTTGATATATGTATGCTGCGTGAAGATTATATCAGATTCAATAAAGTGGTAAGGGACAGTGTGCCGGAAGGATACAGGGTTCTGAATCTTGAATTTGAGGATGAATATGATAATTTTATTACAAGAGTGACAAATAGCAGTGCAATCGGAATAGGTGTTGACTATTTAAAAAATAACCATGGATTCCCCTACGTTGCAGGCGTTGATATCTTTCCATTAGACTATCTGATGGAAAATGATGAGAATGAGGAAGAACGCAGAGTGCAGGCCTATACTTTATGGAATTTGGCAGAAGATATCAAAA
>DPVV01000532.1 GCA_003526525.1 Lachnoclostridium phytofermentans
GCATCTTTCAAGGAGTTCCCTATCCGGTTCGACCAATTACCGTAAATACAGATGGAATTAGTATTGAGGAATTAACGAGAACGGATGCTTCGATTGTTTATGTAACACCATCTCATCAATATCCTCTAGGAACTGTTATGCCAATAAAGCGAAGACTTGAGCTTTTGCAATGGGCAGCAAAGGGTGAGAATCGATATATTATTGAAGATGACCATGACTCGGAGTTTCGGTATAAGGGAAAACCGATCCCTTCCCTTCAAGGAATTGATGAAAACGATCGGGTGATTTATCTTGGAACATTTTCTCGTGCTATAGCACCTGCCATTCGTATGGGTTTTATGGTTCTGCCGCAGAGGTTATATCAAGTCTATAGAGAAAAGTATTCTTTTTATGCTTCCACCGTATCAAGAATTGATCAAGCGATTGTGTGCGAGTTCTTAAATGGTGGTTATTTTGAGCGACACGTTAACAAGATGAGAAAACGCTACAAAATGAAGCATGATTTATTGCTCCATGAGTTAAAACCATACGAAGATAGAATAACAATCACCGGTGAGAACGCTGGTCTTCATATCGTGGTAAGTTTTCATACTTCATTAACGGAAGAAGAGATTCTAAAAAAAGTGCATAAGAAAGAAATTGAGTTATATCCATTAAGCAAACATTATATAACGGATTATAAACCTACCTACCCAACATTTTTGATGGGTTTTGCTAATCTTTCCGAAGAATTAATCATAGCAGGAGTTAATTTGTTAATAAAGGAGCTTTTTTTAGAACCCAATCAATAAGATCCCCAATCAATAAGATTCGAAGATTTCAATCAATAAGATTCGTAGGTTCCAATAAATTAATTTTGTAGACTGTTGATACTATATAACAGTCTCTTTTTTTGATGTAGTTAAGTAATAGATTAAAATTTAAGCGTATAATCATCTTTTTCTTGTTTAATTTGTTCAAAAAAGGGAAAGATTGCAAAGCGTACTTATATCTGTTTTATTATCTTGATTAGAGACAGCAAGGTTAATTATGGAAGATATGTATATTATAAGAATCAAAAAATCGTGATTATATGTAAAATATAGATATAAAATGTGTAAATTACATATAAATTGACGAAGTTTAAAATTTTCCTTGTAACTTTATAGAGGTTATATTAAAGTTAAAAAGTGAGAGTTTAAAAGACACATTTATATCAAAGGAGAAGACGTCACATGAAAATGGAGAGTTTACTAGCGCTAATCGCTGGTCTTGGCCTATTTTTATACGGTATGAAACTTATGAGTGATGGCCTTGAAAAGGCTGCTGGTGCCAGACTTCGTAGTATACTGGAAATGTGTACAAAAAATCAGTTTGTAGGGATGATAGTCGGTATTTTATTTACCGCAGTTGTACAATCCTCTAGTGCCACCACAGTATTGGTTGTAAGTTTTGTTAATGCCGGATTGTTAAACCTAATGCAAGCAACAGGAGTAATTCTTGGTGCGAATATTGGAACAACAGTAACAGCGCAATTAATCGCTTTTAATTTATCAGCTGTTGCACCAGTATTTTTAATGTTGGGTGTCTGTATGGTAATGTTTGTTAAGAAGCCAATGATAAAAAGAATCGGCGAAGTAGTTTTAGGATTTGGTATGTTGTTCTTTGGCATGAGCATCATGTCTGGAAGCATGGATTCCCTTCGTTCTTCCGAGCAAGTAATGAATATAATTACTTCTATGGATAATCCATTCCTTGCTGTATTAGTCGGTTTTGTAATTACTGCAATTATTCAGAGTTCTTCCGCAACCGTAGGTATTGTATTAGTGATGGCCTCCCAAGGGTTGATTCCATTAAATATTTGCTTTTATATTATCCTTGGTTGTAACATGGGATCTTGCGTCTCTGCCTTACTTGCTAGTATCGGTAGTAAAAAAACAGCAAAAAGAGCTGCTTGGATCCATTTGTTAGTAAATATAATTGGTTCCTTCGTAATTTTTGTAATCTTATTATTCTTTGAAAACCAGATAGAAGAATTTATTATTGCAATTTCTGGTGGAAAATCTCAGGAGATAGTAAATGGTGTAAACCAAGCGATAGCCAGAGAAGTAGCGAATACTCACTTAATTTTTAAAGTATTCGAGGTAGTAATTTGCTTCCCAATCACGAAATTAATTGTTAAGGCTGCTACTTTCATTGTACCAGGAGAAGATAAGAAAGTGGATAGTATGCAGTTGGAATATATTACTGATCATGGAAGCTTTCAAACAACTACAGCGGTACCAAGTGCTATCAACGAAATTGTCCGTATGGCACAAATCACCTTTCATAATTTAGGAACAGCTCTTTCTGGTCTTTTAACCAGAGATGAAAACCAAATTTCAGAGGTTTATGTAACAGAGAATTCTATCAATTATTTAAGTCGAGAGATTACAAATTATTTAGTTAGTGCCAATCAGCATTCCTTACCTATTGATGATCGTAAGGTATTAGCTAGTCTATTCCATGTTGTAAATGATATTGAGCGAATCGGTGACCATGCAGAGAATGTCGCAGATTTTGCAAAACAAGCCATAGATGGTAATCTATATTTTAGTCCAGAAGCAGTAGAAGAAATCAATAAAATGTCAACTGCAGTACAAAAGTTATTAAGTTACTCGATTGAAATGTTTGAGAATAAAAACAGAGAGTACCTGGAAGAAATATTAAAATTTGAAAATTCAATTGATGATATGGAGCGACGTTTCCAGAAAAATCATGTGGTTCGTCTTACAAAAAATTCATGTAGTGCGGAAACAGGGATGATATTTTCTGATTTATTATCTAATTTAGAACGTGTCGCTGACCATGGAACCAATATTGCATTTTCTATCTTGGATGAAGATCCAGAGGATGTTTAAGAGAAAACGAATTAAATCATAAATTACCCCTTTACAAGAGGGAAATGCTATGGTATAGTTTTTGATGTGTAAAACAGCCTATACTCAGATTTTGGACACTCCGACCAGTCTCTTAGTGTATGGCGATTAAAATTATAAGGAGGACTAATCCATGATTAGCAAAGACAAAAAGCAAGAGATTATTAACGCATATGGTAGAAATGCGAACGACACAGGTTCACCTGAGGTTCAGATTGCACTTTTAACTGAGAGAATTGCTGAGTTAACAGAGCATTTAAAAGACAACAAAAAAGATCATCATTCCAGAAGAGGTCTTCTTAAGATGGTAGGTCAGAGAAAAGGTTTACTTGAGTACCTTAAGAAAACTAATGTTGAAGGATATCGTGAATTAATCGCTCGCTTAGGCTTAAGAAAGTAAGAACTTGTAATGTGGAGACTGTACTTTAGTACAGTCTCTTTTTTTCTAGATAGGGAAAACAAGAATACATAAACTGATATTTTGATTGTTAAATGGAGGTAATCAAGTTTGTGCTGCGACAAACTTGAGCCATTAGCTGCTCCTAAAGATAGTCGCAGCATGGAGGCTAAGTATGAATTTAATTCACGAAATGAAGCAAGACAAAGCCTTTCTAAAAAAGGCAGCAATGATAGCAATTCCAATAGCATTACAAGGGCTTTTAAATAATGTTTTAAACTTTGTTGATACCCTAATGATTAGCCGCCTTGATACGACAACAGTGGCTGCAGTAGGAATTGCAAATAAGATTTTTTTTATAGTGAGTCTTCTGTTATTTGGAATTTGCAGTGGCTCTAGTATTTTGACATCTCAGTATTGGGGGATGAGAGATATGAAAAACATCAAGCGTGTTGTCGGATTATCCATGCTGCTTGGTGTAACGAGTGCTTTTTTATTTAGCTTAGTCTCATTTCTAAAGCCTCAATTTGTAATGAGTATTTTTACGAATAACGAACCTACAATAATAATTGGTGCGAAATATTTAAAGATTGTATGTATTAGTTATGTAATAACAGCAGTTACCCAGATTTTTATGTCTGCACTTCGAAGTGTGAATCAGGTAAAACTACCAGTTGTGATTAGCTGTGTTGCGATAGTAACAAATGTTATTTTAAACTATGTCCTGATTTTTGGTAAATTTGGATTTCCAGAGCTAGGAGTAGAAGGTGCAGCTATAGCCACATTGATTGCAAGAATTGTAGAGGTTGCAGCAATGGTTTTACTCGTATATTACAAGAAAAGTCCGGCTTCAATTAGCATGTCGCACCTTTTCTTTTACGATAAAGATTTATACTCCATCTACTTTAGAACTGCATCTCCGGTTATAATGAATGAATTTATGTGGGGACTTGGAATTACGATGTACTCCCTTGTATATGGTAGAATGGGCGATAATGCGATGGCTGCTATCACAATAACTCAAAATATTGAGCAATTATTACAGGTTGTATTTATGGGAATCAGTAATGCAACAGCAGTTATTCTTGGTAATGAACTTGGTGCAGGAAAATTAAAAGATGCAGAGACTTATGCAAAATTTATTTTAATATTGCAAACTATGGTAACGGTGATAATTATTGCACTAGGAATAATCTTTATGAATCCTTTGATTGCAGTTTTTCAAATGGAACCAGTTGTTTCTGCATCTATTCGAAAGTGCCTATTTGTGTTCCTTACTTATTTATTTTTTAAAGTATTTAATACGGTTAATATCGTTGGTATCCTCCGAAGTGGTGGAGATACTAAGGCTGCCTTATTTCTTGATGTCACAGGTGTTTGGTTGATAGGTATACCAATGGCATTTCTTGGGGGTTTAGTATTCCATTTCCCAATTGAAGCAGTCTATGCAATGGTTTTGTCAGAAGAAATCTATAAGATGGTGCTTGGATTTCCTAGGTATCGTAAGAAGAAATGGTTGAGGAAAATCGTGGCTTAGGGACGTATTTCCTACAAAGTTTTCGTATAATCTTCGTAAAAATTGTATAATTTTCTTATAGTATTCTAGAAAAACCTATGTTAGAATTACTTTGTCGATGAGCAAATATTGTTGCAGAGTAGGATTTTGTGCGTTAAGTGTCAGGCAGACGGGGAGTTGCTGCTTGAACGAAAAGGTTAACTTGCGGTACAAAATTCGCATCCCGCTGCTACATAAAAAGATCTCCTTTTGTTGTAGCAAAACATGGATTCTTTTCGAATGCATGGTTGGCCGCTTTGAGCGGACAATAGGTTGCGAGACAAATATAGCTTTATGATAGCTTAGCTATGGAAAAGCTTGGAAAGGAGGTATTTTATGCTAAATCAAGAGAAAAATAGTAAAAGAGATTTAAAAAAAGGAAAAAAATTATTTACATTAGAGACTTTCATAGTATTAGCATTACTGGTAGCCATTGAGGTGATTTTAACTAGATTTTTTTCACTAAAGCAATGGAATCTACGATTTTCCTTTGGTTTTATTCCAATTGTAATTGCAGCGATTTTATACGGACCAATAGCAAGTGCAACAGTTGCTGCCTGTGCTGATTTTTTAGGAGCAATCCTATTTCCTATGGGAGCATATTTTCCTGGATTTACAATCACTGCATTTATAAGTGGTATTATCTATGGATTATTTCTTCATAAAAAACAAAGTTTACCGAATATCGTCGGTGCGGCAGTTGTAACTCAGTTTATCTGTGGATTAGTGATGAATTCTTATTGGCTTTCGATTATATCGAGTAAGTCTACCTTCTGGGGATTGATCTCTGTTCGATCCATACAATCTGTAGTGATGTCGATCGTAATCATCAGCGTAACTTATGTTTTGAGTAAAACAATTGTCCCAATCATTAAAAAAGCAATCGTTATAATGTAATTTTATTGTTATGGATGTCATAGGCTGTGGCGCAGTCTTTTGAAAATTAACTGCTAGCAAAGTAGGATATCTCAAAAGACGGCCACAGCTTTTTTGTTGAGTACAACAAAAAGCTCATGAATGATATTCTTATGTTTTCTGTTACAAAAGAGATTTTTCAGTCATCCTACTGTCTGTATGGGTGAACAACAGGTGATTTCCTTATTAGGGATAAGGATAGTGAAGGAAGCGAGGAACGGATATGAATTATCAAGAAGCAATTAGATATCTGAGAAGTTACAAGAGAAATACTGGAGAATTGTCACTGAAGAACTTAAATAAACTATTAGATTACATGGATCACCCAGAAAAGAAATTAAAATTTATCCACGTTGCTGGGACCAATGGCAAGGGTTCTACATGTAAGATGTTATCCTCTATCTTACGCCTTGCTGGGTTTAAAGTAGGATTATTTACTTCACCTTTTTTAGAGACTGAGAATGAACAGATTCAGATCAATGGAGAAGTGATAGGAAATGAAGATTTTGCTAAAGTCTGTAAGAAGGTGAAAGACTTTACTTTGTATCTCATGCTTGATGAGATACCAACAGAATTTGAATTGACTACCGCGATGGCATTTCAGTATTTTTACGATACCAAATGTGACTTGGTTGTTTTAGAGGTAGGGCTCGGTGGTGAGCTAGATGCGACAAACGTGATTGAGACGCCTTTGGTTTCGGTGTTAACGAATATTGGCATAGATCATGTCGACTACTTAGGAACAACATTAGAAGAAATTGCTTCTAAAAAAGCAGGAATCATAAAAGAAAATGGAATTGTTGTAAGTTACGAGCAGGCAAAAGAAGTAGAAGAAGTGATAAGACTAGCTTGTGAAGAAAAACATAATAAACTTGTGTTTGCAGAATTTTCTGAAATAAAACTTCATCAGGAAAATTTGTCCAGACAAAAGTTTTCTTATAAACAAAATACGAACCTATCCTTATCTTTGATAGGAGAGCATCAAAGAAAAAATGCGGCATTAGCCCTTGAAGTAATTCATCAGTTACAAACTTTGGGATATAAAATTTCTGATAATGCTATCTCAGAAGGATTTAATTATGTTACTTGGCCAGGAAGATTCGAGGTTTTATGTAAACAACCGTTGGTAATTTTAGATGGTGGGCATAATGTTCAGTGTGTAGAAGCATTCTCAGCA